>JAJZCS010000214.1 GCA_021829055.1 Pseudomonadota bacterium | reverse complement strand
TCAGCCGAGCCCGGATCCGATATTCCATACACAGCGTCGCTGACGCTGTTCTGTACCGCCAGGATCCGTACCCTGAACATCCACATACGGCGGACGACCGCCCTTGGCACCATCGCCGGACGCCAACGCCCCAGCCAGGGTCAGACGAAACACCTCGAAATCAACGAGCCGTCCAGGTTCCTCCAGCGGGTCGCCCTACGCCGAAAGCCGCTCCAGATGATCCGACAGCCCGGATAATCCCCCCTGACCCAGCGCATCCTCCCGTCACGCTATTGAATCAAATCGCCCGCCGTTGGGCCAGAGGATTTGGGGAGGTGTCCATCTTATGATTGCTTGTGGCGAGACGAGCGGCGATAGCCGCTCCGATGCCGCGGGCGCCGCCCGAGATCAGGATCACTCGAGAGTTGGCCAAAACCATCAGCTTGAGACTCTGGTGATGTGGCGCAGTCGTTCTGTTGAGCTGGGCGGGTTATGCAATGTGACGGCATCTACCCACCTGCCATCGATCAAGATTTCTGCCGGGCGGAAGCGTGCTTTGTAAGCCATCTTCGGGCTTTCTGGTACCCAGTAGCCGAGATAGACGTATGGCAGATTTAACTGGCGGGCTCGTTCGGCAAGCCAAAGGATCGCATAGGTGCCAAGTGATCGGTCGGTGAGCTCGGGCGCAAAGAAGGAATAAACAGCGGAGAGGCCGTCGCCGACTCGGTCGATCAAACATGCGCAGACTAGTTGCTCAGAAGGAGGACGGAACTCTACAATCCAAGTCTCAATCGGCGTGTCCTCAACCATGGCACGGTAATCGTAGAAGCTCATAGTGGCCATATCGCCATCGGCGTGTCGGACACGTTGGTACCGCTGAAACAGCATGAATTGTTCGCCCGTGGCCCGCGGCGGCATTTCATAGGTGTGCAGATCGGTATTAATTAGTGCAACCCGGCGTTGTGTTCGGCTCGGCATAAAATCGGCGATACGTATACGGATCGGGATGCAGGAACGGCAATCTGGGCAGACCGGCGCGTAGGCGATGTTGTGGCTGCGTCTGAAGCCACCTCGCGAAAGTCGGTCATGAAAAACCTCTGCGTTTAAACCTGCGAGGTCCGTGACGATTTTGCGCTCGGTCCGGCCGTGGACATAAGGGCAAGGCAGGGAGGATGTGGTATAGAAGAATTGCGGCGGTGGGCGATGCTCGTGTGTCATCGTTTTTGTTCATCTAAAGGGCATAGGGAGCAGAACATTGGGATCTCGCACTTTGCCATGAATGCGTCAAAAGAAGCCTTAGTGTTTCCGCGACAGGTCGGGTGCAGCAGCTATCGTGTGATAACGGACACGCCAGGAGCAGCCTCACTTGTCGTTCCATTAGCGTTCGGGCGCAACCAAGTCCAAGCAGACGACGCAGGCCGTTAACGAGACCGAACAACGGACCAGTACGCGCCGCAATGACATCTCTGGTGAGAGAAAAAGCTATAAAATGAAGTGGATAGAGATATAACCTATAATAATGCCTTCTCAAAGGACTGATAAGAGCCAACCGTCCGCAGCCTGCGATCCATGTGGAACTCAACGAAAACAAGCCAAAAGCCAAATTTTTTGCAAGGCCAGATACGGCAAACGAGAGCAGGATATGCCCCCTGTTAACCAGACGCCTCGTGGCCCACGATCGTCGAATGGAAAGCCGCCAAGCATGTGACCATGATAGCACAATTGATGCATTCCCAGCCAGATTCTTGTATCTTTTGAACTTGGTTTTCGACCTGGGATCAAGGTTCCAAAACTACCGACCCGTCATGATTCGTTCGACCAGTTCCTTAACTGTGGGAATGAAGCCATTTGAATAGAATGGGTCGGCGGCAAAGCGGTAGCCATTGTGGCCGCTAAACATGAGATTACGATCGACTGAAGTCGGATCTTCATAATCATGGATGATGTCTTGCAACGTCTTTTGGATGCAAAAGCTGCGCGGATCAGCTTTTTTGCCATTGGTAAAATCCGGAGCTTCCTGTGACCAATTGGAAAACCGGCAGTGCGACAGGCAGCCCATACAGTTCACTTGGTCTCGTCGGATCACCTCGGCCTGCTCACGAGTAACAAAGATCAGGGTAGAGTCCGGGGTTCGCATCGCTTCGGTGTAGCCTTCACGTTCCCAGGCCAGCGTGCGTTCTTGGTCAGCTGCCGTCATCCAGACGGAGCGCTTGCGTGGGCCAATTCCATGCTCGACCGTGTGCTCCCCAACAGATTCTGTTGAGTAAGGCACCTGGCGTTCATTGCGATGCCGCAACTCCTTGATAAATTCGTTATTTACCGCGCTCGAGTAGAAGCCTGTCGGTGAAAAGCGATTGAGAAAAATGTCGCCTTTTTTTAAAGTTAGCAGCCGCTGCTTCCAAGCTTCGCTGATTGGGCTTTCGCGCGTCAGCAGTGGGCGCGTGCCGAACTGAAACGCAATCGGGCCCAGATCTGGATTGTCAATCCAGTCTTCCCATTCTTCCAGCCACCATACACCGCCAGCCATGATTATCGGCGTGTTGTCGAGCCCGTATTCACGCATCTGTTTACGCAACGCGATGACGCGCGGAAGCGGGCTTTCGGGTTTGGTTGGATCTTCGCCATTTGACAGCCCGTTATGGCCGCCAGCCAGCCATGGGTCCTCGTAAACGACTCCTCCGAGAAGGTCTGCTACCTTGTGATAGGCTCTGCGCCAAAGCGCATTGAAGGCACGGGCAGATGAAATAATGGGATAGTAATGGACATTAAACTTGGCGGCAATTTCGGCTAGCCGGTAGGGCATGCCGGCGCCGCAAGTGATACCGTTAATCAGGCCTTTGGCACCGTCGAGGATGCCATGAATGACGCGCTCGGCGCCGCCCATTTCCCAGAGGATGTTCGCATGAATGCGGCCGCGCCCATTGGAGGTGTCGTGGGCTCGCTGCGCTTGGACAATACCGCCCTGAATGGCGTACGCAACGAGTTCCTCATGGCGTTCACGCCGTGTGCGGCCATGGTACACTTTTGTGACGATACGTCCATCGGAATCATAGCTGTCCGCATTGACGGCGCTGAAGGTGCCAACGCCACCGGACGCTGCCCAGCGTCCGGCGGACAGGCCATTCGAGACGGCGACCCCTTTGCCGCCCTCCACAATGGGCAGGACGTCGATACCGCCCATACGGATTGCATTGATCGCCTTCATGTTGCGTTCGACCTACTCATCGCAAAAAACTCTGCCCAAAATGCTTTGTAGTTTCACTGGGTGCGTTACCAATACCTAAGAGGTGACACAAGATGCCACAAGATATAAAGCATATCATCAAACTTGCACGTTGGGCGTGGGGTTGCCAGATTTGATGCGCCTAAACGGCCACGAGAGGCAGAGTGACTGTCGCCGACTCCTCATATTGTGCTCTCGATATTGTGCTCTCGCGCAGCTAAACGCTCGCCTCCTGTCCCGGCACATTTCGTCACGATTGCTATAAAGGGAAGTTTTCCGTCAAGCGGCCCAAAGATAGCATCAGTTATCGGCGTAGAGCCAACAATCAGAATGGTTCCCGCGGCCACACCCCAGACCACACGAAATGCTACAGACTAGCCGCGGCAAGGTAGCGATCGCAGCGGAGCGCGGTGGTGTAGTGGAACGCGGAATAGCACAGTGTGACAGATGACTATCCGCCATAGGCACATCGACAAGAAGCAGACGGCAGCTCGCCACGGTAAGCCACACCGTTCGCGAATATCCCGCACCGAAGCTGCGACCGGACAACGCACCCACGTCAAACGCGTGGACCGTTTCAATGGCTCTATGCGCCGTGCCGTGATCGCTGTCTTTCACACGGTCCCCGTCAAACATCTTTGTCACGACGCGACGAAGGAATCTTATTGCTAGATGTGACGTGTTCACCCAATGATCTGGTATATCGATACGCGATTTGGCTAGCGTATTCCGCACCCTGATTTTTTATTCTAGATTTTTCGAGGGAACGAACCGCGACGACTGAGTCAGACGAGCATTGCTGGCCACGGTGCCAGACACCAATGTTCTACGCGATGGTAACGGCTTAGCCTCTTTGCGAGGGAGACAGAGTTGTTCAGCTCTTCCAAAGAGAGCACGGGGATTACGGTCGGTGCTTGCAATGATGAGGCTTTCATGTTGCGGATG
>JAJZCS010000213.1 GCA_021829055.1 Pseudomonadota bacterium | reverse complement strand
TTATAGTCTATAATTGGTCGTTAGCCCCCCATGAATTTATGAGCGGACATCCATGAAATTCTATGATGCGAGCGAGGCGAGGGCCTTTGCGGAAAAGTGGTTGCCCGCTTGGAGTGGCAACAATCCAGAGTTGCTCGGGAGCTTCTATGCGGACGACGCCGTCTATCTTGATCCGGCGATCCCAAATGGGGTTCGCGGAAAGCCGGCGTTAATCGCCTACTTCAAGAAGCTTCTGGGCTACAACCCGAACTGGGTGTGGACGCAGATTGAAGGCATCCCGCTTGAGAACGGGTTTTTGAACAAGTGGCTTGCGAAGATCCCGGTTGGTGAGGGAACCATCAACATAGTGGGTGTCTGCTTCGTCCAACTTAATGACGCAGGGAAAATCTATAGAAATGAGGTCTACTTTGACCGCCAAGCCTTGCTCTCAGAAATTGAAAGGCTGACCGGTCGGGGAGATAGGTGACAAACAAAGTCCGGAGACATGGGTTACACCTTGTGGCGTTTCAGTCTGCCATATTCGTCTTCAATCCGCATGTGGCGTTCGTGCAACCGTCCGAGCTTGAGCGGCCCGAAGTAGACGTTCCAGATGCCATCGTCGATAGTCCAGTTATGTTGCGCTCCACATAACTGGAAGACTTCGGCCTCGCCCCCTTATCCGATCAGACCAAACGGGACCTGTTGGAAATCTTCGATGACCGCTACGACAAACGCTCCGCGCTCCTTACCAGCCAGTTGCCCGTGGACCAGTGGCATACCTATCTCGACGAGCCCACCCTCGCCGATGCCATCCTACTGGATCGCCTCGTGCACAACGCCTATCGCCTCAACCTGAAAGGAGAGTCCATGCGTAAACACAAAACCGTGGCGAAACCCAAACCCTCGCCGTCCAAGGCAGCCGCTTGACACCTACATCTGAAATCACCACAGTGTCACCGTCCCGCTTCACCTGACCGCCATGCGTGAAACGTACGACCGGCTTGGCGTGAAATCAGCGACCGACATGCGCGGAATACGCACGTTATGAGGGGGGTCGCAGACCACGTTCGCGCAGTACCGTGTTGACGTTCACTGCAGACTGACCCACAAATTCCAAAGCATAATGACCCTGCGTGGCGGGCCTAATCTTATTGGGTGCCAAGAGGTTATCACTAAAACGGTGGGTCAGTGTGAAGTGAAAATACACGCGGAAAGTGGGTCATTTCGCGATGGTTGTCAACAGATTGGCGTCATCGGTAGTGGGTCAGTTTGAACCATGAGCATCCACCAAGGCTGCGATTTCTTCCAAGCTCCAAACATGGTCAGCGATTCCGGCTTCCATAGCGGGGGTTACGCGCAGAGTCTTATGGATGCGCCCGAAGTTGTAATACATGAAATGCAGGGCCACGGCATAGGCCAGATTTTCGACCTTTTTGGAAAAGCCATTCGTCAGGCGCGTGAACCGCCGCATGGACATGCGCATGGTGAGGTTTTGGCGCTCCACGTAGGACGTGGAAACGCTTTCCGCATCCGGCTGTCCGGTGATCTTGTGAGACTTTGCACGGACAAATTTTGAAGGGCTGTATTTGCGCTCCGGGCTCTTGGGGGAGCTTTCGCCGTACAGCTTGATAAGCATGGCATAGTCAATCTCGCCGCCGAAGGCGTTTTCTACCGCTTCCAGATAAGGCTTATGGCCATCCGTTGTCAGTTGGACGCGGTGAGTAAGACGACCAGCTAAATCCTTGATAAATGCCTTGGCGGCATCCGTATCACGTGTTCCAAGCATCCAGCACGGTACTAGTGGACTGTAACAACCAATTATAGACTATAATCGCGTCCATGACAGACGCGATCACGTTGACGAATTCGGAGCGTATGGAACTGAGGCGGCGAGCCAATAGCCGGACGGATCGGGCGGAAGATGCCCGACGGGCGCGGCTGATCTTGCTGCTGGCCGAAGGCCATACGTGGGATGAAGTATCGGAGCGGATCGACTGCAGCCGGGGCTTGGTGGCGAGCTGGAGCAAACGATTTGCCGAGCAGCGGATCGCCGGACTCCACAGCCGGCATCTCGGACAAGTCGCCACGGTGTGCACGCCGAAGCTGGAAGCCCGGATTCTGGAGGCGACCCGCCACGCGCCAGCGGGTGGGGCGACCCACTGGAGCACGCGCAAACTGGCCGCGCAGCTGCACGTGAGCCACATGATGGTGGCACGGGTGTGGCGCAAACATGGGCTCAAGCCGCACCGGATCGAGCGCTACATGGCCTCGAACGATCCCGACTTCGAGAAAAAGGCCGCGGACATCATCGGGCTGTACCTGAATCCGCCAGCGCATGCCGCCGTGTTTTGCGTGGACGAGAAGACCGCGATCCAGGCCCTGGATCGCAAGGACCCAATGCTACCGCTCTCGCCGGGCCGGGCCGAACGCCATGGCTTTGAGTACTTTCGTCACGGCACGTTGTCGCTGTATGCCGCCTTCAATACGAAGACCGGCGAGGTGCTCGGCAAAACGGCGGCGCGGCACACCTCCGCCGAGTTCATCGCGTTCCTCACCGACATCGTGATCAACCAGCCGCGTGGCAAGGAGATCCACGTGATCGCCGACAACCTCTCGGCCCACACGAGCACACCGGTCAAGGACTTCCTGGCGGCGCACCCCCGGGTTCACCTGCATTTCACGCCAACCTACTCTTCGTGGCTGAACCAGGTCGAGCTGTGGTTCGGCAAGATCGAACGCGACGTCATCGCCCGCGGCGTATTCATCTCCGTCTCCGACCTAAAGAGGAAGCTCATGCGATACATCCGTCAGTACAACAAATCGCCCCGTACCGTGAAGTGGAAATATGCCGATCCCTCGCGCCATATCAGTACACAATCAGTTGGTACAGGCCACTAGCTTGGTATCCGCACACAACGCAGTCCACGTCCAAACGTCGCCATAGCCAAACTGACCCTTTTTAGCCTCTGGCACATTCTTTTCCTTGGCATAGCAGAAGGACCAGATTTCATCGCACTGGAGCCGTTTGCAGGGCAGCTTCCGCAGGGCTTCGTCCTGATAGGTCATGCAGGCCGCCCCAACATCGGCCAAGAGCTTTACAACAGTGTTTTTGGCTACTCCGGTCATGCGCACAGTAGCCCGGATGGAATTACCTTCTACGAGGCATCCGATGATTTGGGCGCGGCGCTGTAAGCTTAATTGGTTCATGGATAAAGCATAGATTATAATGCTTGAGCGGTCAAGCATAATACTCTCTTTATTAGTGCTCATTAGACACTTGGCTATTGTTAGTTAATATGCTAACATTAGTCAAGTAAGTAATGAGCCCTAAGGAGTTCTCATGCCTGATAAGACAATTCCGCCCATTGTCGTGCCTAGCAATCCCTTTAGGCCGGGGAATGGCCAACGCCCCCTTTACCTCGCTGGCCGCATAGAGGAACAGGAGCAATTTAAGAAGATGGTGAAAGAACAGACCGTTGCTCAGAACGCAATTCTTACAGGGTTGCGGGGTACGGGGAAAACTGTGCTGCTTGAGGAACTGAAGCCGATTGCTCAGGCGAATGGCTGGCTTTGGACCGGGAATGACTTATCTGAATCTGCGAGTCTCACTGAGGACCGAATTGCACGCCGGTTGGTGGTTGATCTATTAACTCTTGTTCGCTCGTTTATGAGTCAGCGGGAAGAAAAGCGTCATGCCGGTTTTACTGGAGGATCAGAGGTAATGGATCGTCCAGTGGCCTTTGATGACCTGTGGAAGATTTACGAGTCAACGCCAGGCCTCACTGACGATAAGCTTAAAGCCGTGCTTACTGTGGTTAAGGCGGTGATTGAGAAAACTCAGTTGAAAGGCGTGATTTTTGCGTACGATGAAGCTCAAAACCTTTCGGATCATGCAGCGGCGAAGGAGTATCCGTTATCTGTCCTTTTGGACGTTTTCTCCTTTTTTCAGAGAACCCCATCAAGATGCCGATTTATGCTTGTTTTGACAGGTCTTCCGACGCTTTTCCCTAAACTTAACGAAGCCAGAACATATACAGAAAGAATGTTTCATGTAATGCATTTGCAACGTTTAGATGACAAATCTGCACAGGAAGCAATTACCAAACCAATTGAAATATCTAAGAGCACATTGACATTTTCTAAGGACACAATTCAGACAATAATAGCAA
>JAJZCS010000012.1:1138-17887 GCA_021829055.1 Pseudomonadota bacterium | reverse complement strand
ATTGATCATGATCGTTTCGTAGCCAGCCTCGCGTAACGCGTACGCGGCATGGACACAGCAATAATCAAATTCGATTCCCTGACCGATTCGATTGGGACCACCGCCAAGAATTATAATTTTTTGTCGTGCGCTGGGTTCGGCTTCGCAATGCGGTGTATTGAATCCGCCTTCATAAGTCGAATACATATAGCTTGTGGCTGACGCAAATTCACCCGCAGTACTGTCGATTCGACGGTAAACAGGAATAACGTTAAGCGCAATTCTTGCTGCGGCAATTTCCTCTTCCTTATATCCCGTGAGTTGGGCAAGCCGCCTATCGGAAAAACCCAATGCTTTGATGGCACGAAACTTATCGGCATCAGCCGGAATGCCTTCCTCGGAAACCTTCTCCTCGGTCGCCACAATGTTTTCGATCTGCTGAATGAACCAGGAATCAAATTTGCTGGCGGAGCAGATATCGTCGACGGATAGTCCTGCGCGCAATGCTTGCGCTGCGATAAGCAATCGATCCGGTCGTGGTGTCGATAGTGCCGCCCGAAAGGCATCGTTGGTGCCGTCTCCAGGTACGTCGATCGGGTCTAATCCCGAAAGTCCTGTCTCGAGACTGCGAAGACCTTTTTGCAGTGCTTCTGGAAAGCAGCGTCCGATAGCCATAGCTTCGCCTACCGACTTCATTGCTGTTGTCAGCAACGTTGGCGTACCGGGGAATTTCTCGAACGTGAAGCGCGGTATTTTGATTACGACGTAGTCAATCGTTGGCTCAAAACTTGCGGGAGTCACGGCCGTAATGTCGTTACGTAGCTCGTCGAGTGTGTAGCCTACGGCCAGTTTGGCCGCGACCTTTGCAATTGGAAATCCCGTGGCTTTGGATGCCAGCGCCGAAGATCGCGAGACGCGAGGATTCATTTCGATAATCACCATTCGACCATCTGTGGGATTCACACCAAACTGCACGTTGGAACCACCTGTATCGACGCCGATCTTCCGCAAACAGGCAATTGATGCATCGCGCATAATTTGGAACTCACGATCAGTAAGTGTGAGGGCAGGAGCTACCGTGACCGAATCTCCTGTGTGGACGCCCATCGGATCAATATTTTCAATCGAGCAGACTATGATACAATTATCGGCGGCATCACGTACCACTTCCATCTCGTATTCTTTCCACCCGAGAACACTTTCCTCGATAAGGACTTCAGTGGTAGGTGACGCATCTAATCCGCTGGTTACGATGTCAAAAAATTCTTCGCGATTGTAGGCGACGCCTCCACCTGTACCACCGAGAGTGAAAGATGGTCGAATGACGGCTGGCAGTCCGACGAGGTCGAGCGCCAACCATGCCTCCTCGATTGAATGCGCGATAGCGCTTTTCGGGCTGTCGATACCGATTTCCGCCATTGCGTCACGAAATTTCAGCCGGTCCTCTGCTCTTTCGATAACGTCTGCACGCGCGCCAATTAGCTCGACTCCGTATTTCGTTAGAACTCCCGATTTTTCGAGGCTCATTGCCGTGTTTAAAGCCGTTTGCCCGCCCATTGTTGGAAGCAATGCGTCAGGTCTTTCCTTTGAAATGATCTTTTCTACTATTTCCGGTGTAATTGGCTCGATGTAGGTCGCGTGAGCCAGCTCCGGATCAGTCATGATTGTTGCCGGATTGGAGTTGACTAGTATGACCCGGTATCCTTCTTCGCGTAGCGCTTTGCATGCCTGCGCTCCTGAGTAATCGAATTCGCACGCTTGACCAATGATTATCGGGCCGGCACCGATAATCAGGATCGAAGAAATGTCAGTGCGTTTTGTCATGTCCGTCTTTCTTTGTGTAATATTAGAGAACTTGAGCTTCCGTATCGTTGTTAACGTGACTGAGTCTGCGGACTTCGTCCGGGAACGACAGATGTGGGTCTGCAGGAAACGCCACTGAATTTGGAATTGTTGCCTAGCATTCTCTGCTTATTAGTTGGGCAAAGCGGACGAATAGGTGATGTGCATCGGATGGGCCTGGGCTCGCCTCCGGATGATACTGAACGGAGAAACATCTCTGTTTAGGAAATGAAATTCCTTCGTTTGAGCCATCGAACAGACTACGATGCGTCACGATGACATCTTCTGGTAACGAGCTCTCATCGACGGCGAACCCATGGTTTTGGCTCGTTATTTCTACACGTCCTGTTGCCAGCTCCTGCACAGGCTGGTTCGCTCCGCGATGGCCGCGGGCGAGTTTATACGTTCGCCCGCCTAACGCGTGGGCGAGCAGTTGATGCCCAAGACAAATGCCGAATAACGGAACACCAGCGTCGAGGACTCCGCGTATCGTTGGAACAGCGTATTCCGCAGTCGCTGCGGGATCTCCTGGTCCATTCGAGAGGAAAACTCCATCGGGCTTATGCCGCAAGACTTCATTCGCGGTCGAGAATCCGGGTACAACGATGACGCGGCAACCTACGCTCGCAAGATTGCGTAAAATATTTCTCTTTACGCCATAGTCGACGGCGACGACGGTATATTTAGGCGCGAGCTGGTGTCCAAAACCGTTCTGGCGTGACCATAAGGTCTCGGTCCACTCGTAGCTTTGGGTGCACGAAACCTCGCGGACGAGGTCCATGCCTTCTAGCCCAGGCCAGTTCCGTGCCTGCTCAACAAGGCTTTTGAGATCAAATTTCTGTTCTTCAGGATACGCGATTAGTGCGTTCGGCGGACCCTCATCACGCACCAGATGGGTAATCGCCCGCGTATCGATGCCCGCAATCCCCGTTAGATTCAGGCGCCCGCACCAGCTATCCAAGCGCTCTTGCGCACGCCAATTCGAAGGCGCGGAGATATCACGATTGACGACGAGGCCTCGGGCAAAAATGGTAGATGCCTCGACATCCTGACTGTTCGTACCAACGTTACCGATGTGCGGAAATGTGAAAGTAATAATTTGTCCTGCGAAGGAAGGATCGGTCAATGTCTCCTGATACCCTGTCATTCCGGTTGAAAAACAGAGTTCAGCAGTTTGGCTCGTTCCATGGACGCCAAAGCCACGACCCCAGAAGACTTTTCCGCTACCAAGAACCAGTGCGGCCGTTGCGGCAGGAGGCTTGTATGCGGCCTCCGTTGCCGGCGCATCCGTTACCGCCCCGGGCAAGTCGCCTAGACTAAGTCCGGTTGCCGCAAGAACGGCTGACCAGTGGCGCGACGGAATTGCGCCTGCGGAGCGCCATTTCCGCACTGCTTCGGTGGACACCATTGTCAACCTTGCCGCCGCTTCTGGACCGCCCAAACGTTCAATCAAATTGTCGATGGTTATTGCCATGGTAAAGTGCTATTACCGGAAAAAATATCCGCCTTCAACCATACCGTCGTGGTTCCGGAAAGAATTTCCAAACTGAAGCATGGAGCTGTCAATGGCTAGTGAACTACGTGAAAAAATTCAGGAGGGGCTCAAAACCGCAATGCGGGCGCATGAGGCGCTTCGAGTTTCCACTTTGCGAATGATGATTGCCCGCCTTAAAGAACTTGATATCGCCTCTCGGCCGAAGGGTGTTGCTTATGTGCCCGATGAAGAGATCGTCGTGATGCTGCGTTCAATGGTCAAATCCCGGCGTGAAAGCGAAGCCCTATATCGAAGGGGTAACCGACCCGATCTCGCTGACAAGGAGAATGAGGAAATTACGATTATCGAGAGTTTCCTTCCTCAAACCCTTGGAGGGGCCGCCTTGGAGTCGGCCATTGTAGTCGCCATTCACGAGACGGGTGCGACATCGGTGAAGGATATGGGCAAGGTGATGGCGGTGCTGAAAGCTTCTCACGGAAGTGCTCTGGATATGGCTGCGACATCAGCCATGATAAAGGTAAAGCTTGCATCGTGAGGCATTGCGCGGGAGGAGGCGTGGCGCATGAGCCTGCCGGATGGTTTCCTTGATGAACTTCGGACCCGCACGCCGATCGCGCCGTTGATCGGCCGGCGCGTTCGCCTGGTACGCTCTGGTCGCGAACATAAGGGCTGTTGTCCATTCCATCACGAAAAGACACCATCATTCTATGTATACGACGATCATTTCCATTGTTTCGGCTGTGGCGCGCATGGAGATGCGATCAGCTTTGTGATGCAAAGTGAGGCGCTCACTTTTTCCGAGGCAGTCGAGCGCCTTGCCGCTGAAGCTGGTCTTGAGATGCCGCTGCCTACGCCCAATGCTGCGGTAGCAGCGAGACATGAGGCGGGTTTGATCGAAACGCTGGAGGCCGCCTGTCGCGAATACCAGCAGTATCTGAATGCCCCCGGAGGCGCGCGCGCGCGCGCGTATCTTCGGGAGCGCGGATTGACCGACATGGATATCGAGCGTTTCGGACTTGGTTGGTCGGGTGAAGGCAGGGGAGCACTGCTTGCTTCTCTCAGGCGTCAGGGCATTACGATGGACCAATTGGTGGCGGCCGGCCTAATGAAGCCGAATGATCATGGCGCCGTCGACTATTTTTACGGTCGTCTGATGTTTCCGATTTGCAGCCGTAAGGGACAAATCATTAGCTTCGGTGGTCGCCTTCTGGGGAGCGGTGAGCCAAAATATCTTAATGGTCCTGAGACACCGGTTTTTTCCAAGCGCCGCACGCTTTACGGCCTCGATCTGGCTCGTGAGGCTATGCGAGCCGGCAGCAAGCTCGTTGTGGCCGAAGGCTACATGGATGTAATTGCGTTGCATAGCGCTGGCCTCGCAGGCGGTGTGGCGCCCCTTGGCACGGCACTGACAGAAGCACAATTGGCAGAACTTTGGCGCCTGTCGCCGATGCCGATCCTGTGTTTTGACGGTGATGCGGCAGGACGCCGAGCCACGCTGCGTGCCATCGAGTTGTCGCTCCCATACCTCTCGGCGGATCGGTCACTTTCCGTTGCTTGCCTGCCTGACAGCGAGGATCCAGACTCCCTTATACGCAATGGACGAAAATCCGAGATGGTAGCAATTCTCGACGCCGCAAGGCCGCTTGCAGTTGCCTTGTTTGATTTGCTTGCCGAAGGGGTTGATCGCACCAGCCCTGAAGGACGTGCCAGCTTCCTGCACCGGCTAGATGACGCCGTATCTCGTATTTCAGATCGTGCGCTTGCTCGCGAATATCGCACCGAGTTGCGTGATCGGTTTTACGTGGATCGCGGCATTAAGCGCATCGGTCCAGGTTTTCCGGCTGGACGGAGGCGTGTAGTCGTGTCCGCGCGCCCGGCAATCGACGCCGCCGCCACGGCGCGACGGCGCGCCGAGCTGTTGATTGCCGTCTTGCTCCATCATGTCGATCTGCTGCCTGTGCTGGCGGAAGATTTTGCCGCTCTGCCGATTGTGGGCGATATGGACACCGTTCGTGCCATAATGCTCGATTGGTTACACAGGGAGCACGACTGCGGGACGGGTCTTGACAGTGGCGCTCTGCTCAACCATTTCCGCCAATCGGGGTTGGACGGGGTCATAGCCAGAATTCTGGCGCAGCCTCTGCCGTCGGTCATCCGGGACGCGGAGGCGACGCGCTCTGATCTGGAAACATTCTGGTACGGGATCGTCAGTCTGATGAATCTGGGTTGGTTGCGCGAGCAATGCGCCGAGCAGCAACGTCGGTGGCAGGACACCCAGGATGCCGCGACGTGGAAACGCCTCGTTTCGATCACGTTGGCGCTCAGGCGCGCCGAGCGTGGAGAGATCGAAGAGGACGAGTCCGCGTAAATAAATTAACTCCTTCGGCCGGGTAGGGACAACGCTATGCCGGTCGCGTTTCATTTTCGCTGGAGAAACCCGATTGATGGTTACTAAGCAAGCCACTGCTACTACAACAAACCCAGAACAGGGTGCCACGGAGGTTGAAGCTGAGACCGTCACGCTGGACATCCAGTCTGCCTCGGTGAAGCGCTTGATCGCCCGCAGTAAAGAGCGTGGCTACATCACCTTTGATGAACTCAACGCCGTTCTGCCCGCCGAGCAGAACAGTTCCGAACAGATTGAAGACGTGATGGCTCAACTGAACGAGATGGGCATTCAGGTTGTGGAAGGTGAGGAAGCGGACGAAGTCGAAAGTGCCACCGAGAAAGCTGACGAATTAGTCGAGGCGGAGGACGAAACTCCCGCAGGCAATATAAGCGAGGGCAGTACGGGTCGGACCGACGACCCGGTACGGATGTATTTGCGCGAGATGGGCAGTGTGGAGCTGCTGTCGCGCGAGGGGGAGATAGCCATCGCCAAGCGTATCGAAGCTGGTCGGGATATGATGATTAGCGGCTTATGCGAAAGCCCGCTAACGTTCCGAGCCATCATTGCTTGGCACGAGGCCTTAAAGAACGGCAAAATCCTATTGCGAGATGTCATTGACCTCGAAGCTACGCAAGGCGGCGGTGAGGGGCCGGCGGCGGGCGCCGATAGAGATTTCTCAGGAGGTGACGACTCGGAGGACGATGAAGAGGGTGACGCAAGCGGCCTGTCTCTCTCGGCCGTCGAAGAGAAACTTAAACCTGAAGTGTTTGATACGTTTACTGCGATCGAAGCGCTCTACGAGAAATTTATGAAGCTTCAGCATAAGCGGCTTGATGCGCTTAATGCAGGAGCTGAAGCGACGAGGCGATCCGAAAAGACGTATGAGAAATTGCGCGACGAACTTGTTGCAAAAGTTGAACAGGTTCGCCTGCACAATAATCGGATGGAGGAGCTGGTAGCCCAGCTTAAGGAGCTGAATCAGCGTCTGAATGGCCTTGAGGGTCAAATGCTTCGCCTTGCGGAAAGCTGCAAAGTAGGCCGAGAGGAGTTTCTGGCCGCGTATCGAGGGCACGAGATGGATCCCACGTGGCTTGACACTGTCGCAGAGCGCCCTGGCAAGGGGTGGAAGCTGTTTGTCACCAAGCACGGGGCTCAGGTCACTGAGCTGCGTGCACAGATCGGTCGGATCGCCGCTGAGGCACAATTGCCCATTGAGGAATTTCGACGTGTCTACGGGACAGTTTCGCGTGGAGAGCGTGATTCTACCCGCGCAAAGAAGGAGATGATTGAGGCTAATCTTCGCCTCGTGATCTCAATTGCTAAGAAATATACCAACCGAGGCCTTCAATTTCTTGACCTGATCCAGGAAGGCAATATTGGTTTGATGAAGGCCGTTGATAAATTCGAATATCGCCGAGGCTACAAGTTCAGTACCTATGCCACTTGGTGGATTCGGCAAGCGATAACTCGGAGTATCGCTGATCAGGCGCGTACCATTCGCATTCCGGTCCACATGATTGAAACGATCAACAAACTTGTCCGCACGTCACGTCAGATGCTGCACGAGATCGGGCGCGAGCCAACACCGGAAGAGCTGGCGGAAAAACTGGGTATGCCGCTCGAAAAGGTGCGGAAAGTACTAAAGATTGCCAAAGAACCCATAAGTCTCGAGACGCCGATCGGCGATGAAGAAGATAGCCATCTCGGCGATTTCATCGAAGACAAGAACGCGATCATTCCTTTGGATGCGGCGGTTCACGCGAACCTGAGAGAGGCAGCCACTCGCGTGCTCTCTTCATTAACGCCCCGGGAAGAACGTGTGCTCAGGATGCGTTTTGGGATTGGAATGAACACCGATCATACGCTTGAGGAAGTTGGCCAGCAATTCAACGTCACACGTGAACGGATCCGTCAGATCGAGGCCAAGGCACTCCGAAAGCTCAAACATCCGTCCCGCAGCCGGAAACTGCGGAGTTTCCTGGAAGACTAAGGAAGTGCGCTGCGAATATTGGCGCGCTGGCCCCGGTGAGGCCGTGGATCGCGCTATCGTCACGGTCTCGTTTCTTAGGCTTGATAGCAAGCCACGTATGGTCTGGCCGGAGCTTCCGGAAAATGTGTCCGTTGAACTGGTTCGCGGAATAGATGCCGCGACCTATCGGGATCTTTACGAGCGTGTCGGCGGACGCTGGCTCTGGTGGCTGCGTCGGATGATGCCAGACTCAATGCTTGAGACCCTGCTCGCGGACCCTGCCATCGCCATTTATATCCTTCGGTTTGACGGCCGCATTGGGGGGTTTTTCGAGTTGGATTCGACGCCCTGGCCAGATGTCAATCTCAGTTATTTTGGGCTACTTGAGGAGGTAATCGGGAGAGGGCTCGGATTTGGCCTGCTGGGTATCGCCATTAACGAGGCTTTTTCAAGGCCCGTACGAGGGATGACTGTCAATACATGTACGGCCGACCATCCGCGAGCCTTACCAAACTACCAGCGGGCAGGTTTTCGGATTGTGCGGCAGGTGCGTGAAGTGTGGGACATCCCGACACGCTTTGGTTTGGTTATCCCGAAGCACCTCCGAGCAGACTACATGGCTTAAAATATCTCTGGCATCAGGGGGCTGCTACGAGTGCTATTTGTTCGCGACTAGGCGAGGCTCTTCCGCTGCCCGCCGCGTGAAATGAGCGCAGGCAGTAGTGTGTGGGTGTCACCGTTGGCCGTCCCCTGTGTATCGTGGTACTTGACCGCAACCGTGAACTGATGCAGGGCACCCGCCGCCCGTCCAGATCTCACGGGATGGCATCCCCACGGTGCCTTTTCACCCTGACCAAAGCGGTTTGTCGGTAACGGGTCGGCTCGAACCAGCACGGGAGAGCATTTTCGTCAGGAAACATCAGCCTGAACTCACAGGCGTCATTAATTCTACACAGGGTATTCACGGTTTCTCTCTGTTCTGCAGCGCTATGCATTAATCAGATCGATATTTCTTGTATTTTCCTTTATGTTTGTCTGTCCTCAGCGTCTGGCAGACGTTGAAAGGCATGTTTTAAAAAATGTCAGAAGAGGCATGGTGGCTTGAACGTTGTTGGACGCACAATCCTATTCCGGGCCTCTTCGCGTTTTTCACGACTCTCTCGAGGGGTACCTTCAAATTTGCGGTTCTTTTGGTGTCAGATTACGGTTGCGGCGAGGGTGCTGATACGTCATTGCGCTCGCGTAAGACTAAACGCCTGTTTTTCTTAGGTTTTTCATGGAGGTCGTTACGATGGCCGGATCTGATTGCTTGAAGTGGTATGGCTTTCAAGGCATCGATAAACTGTTTGCAGAACGACGCTGCCGTCTGCCCACGTATCGCGGCCAAGAGCGCGCTATGCCTTGCAATCCGCTCAGATTTATTCATCAGTAGACCACGATGAATCGCATCGGCCACGGCGTCTACGTCGAATGGATTGACGATTAGGGCGTCTTCTAGGCGTTCAGAAGCTCCAGTAAAACGTGAAAGAATAAGAACGCCCGGATCCTCAGGATTTTGGGCCGCTATGAACTCTTTTGCTACCAAATTCATGCCATCACGCAGTGGCGTTACCAATCCGATTTTGGCAATTCGGTAAAATCCTGCAATTGTGTTGCGGTTTACCGCGCGCGTCATGTAGCGCAGCGGTGTCCAGTCAAAATC
Organism: Pseudomonadota bacterium; assembly: GCA_021829055.1. Taxonomy (GTDB): domain Bacteria; phylum Pseudomonadota; class Alphaproteobacteria; order Acetobacterales; family Acetobacteraceae; genus Acidiphilium. Next base: position 8,511 of record JAJZCS010000012.1, on the reverse strand, counting down.
TGAGAACTCTCCATTGACGTCACCAACTTTTCGATCAAGTTCACGCCGAAGTGCCTGATAGCGGTCGACCTCCTCACGGGACCGTGCTGCGATCTGCAAGAGGCTTACGCGCCGCAAATGCTCAGGGTGGCGTCGAAACAGTTGTCCGAATGCATCAAAACGTTGAGGCAAGCCCTTTGTATAATCCAATCGGTCGACCCCGATGGCCAGGGCCCGGCCTACGAGGCTGCTTGTCAACCGTAACGTGTCGGGGCGATTGGCCGCACGCTGGGCGATAGAGGTGAATCCGTCGACATCAATTCCCACAGGTGTGACAATTGTTTCAGTTTGGCCGAGAGAATGGGAAAAACAGCGCTCACTTATCTGGGTAACATTGATGCAGGAGTTGAGTGACTCCATGAAATTGAGCCTATCGCCCTCTGTCTGGAATCCGATAAGATTGGCCGCCGTCATTGCCTCAAGCAACGCGGCCGCGGTTGGCATGATATGCAAGAAAGCAGGCGGAACAAATGGAATGTGCAGGAATAGGCCGATACGGTTTGTTACTCCGAGAGAGCGTAGTTCAGCAGCCAGAGTGAGTAATTGATAATCGTGGATCCAGATGAGATCATCGGGCCGCAATAGGGGCGCCAGCGCCTCGGCAAACGCGACATTAACAGAACGATAACCGTTGTAGTCATCACGACGAAATTCAAACAAACCTGTTCGATAGTGAAGCAACGGCCATAGCGCGCCGTTAGAAAAACCCGCGTAAAACCGCGTATAATCGATCTCACCAAGGTCGATGGTCGCAAAATCAATACCATCATGGGTTGCGATCTTTGCTCGCGTTGACGTCGATGCCGCGCGTCTTCCGGACCACCCGAACCAAAGAGAGCCAGGAATCATCGCCTCATCCAGAGCAACAGCCAGCCCACCCGCCTTGGCACCACGTTCGGTTGGCAGAGAAACACGGTTGGAGACGATTACGAGCCGGCTCATGCCGCATTCCTCCGCGCAAGTGATCGCCACAACCACGAGCGTACTGCTGTGGGCCCCCCGTGGGCGTCACCAAAATCCTTCACGGCGTGCAGCCCGATTCCTCCTAAGTCCCGAGCGGCATCAATAGCCACTTGGTCGGTCACATCATCGCCAACGAAAACCGGAATTCGTCCTACAAAAGGCGGACGCCTCATAAACCACTGCAATGCAGCACCTTTGTTTGCGCCGTGCGGCCGGATCTCCCATGCCATGTGTGCGGGCAGAAGCTCTGCGTCGTGTTCGTCCATAAGCAAGTCACGAATTACACGCTCGAACACGGGGCCAGCTGCCGGATTGCGTCGGTAATGGGCGACGAGGCCATGTTGCTTCGTTTCGATTATTGTGCCCGGCCACTCAAGCGCGTGGGCCTCAAGGACAGCACGCCATTGAGGCCGGTTTGCGGAGGTGGTGCTCAGCGTGTGTATGGTCGAATCCGCATCGCGACGAATCACACCGTGCTCGGCGCCAGCCGGGAACGACGCGCTGGTGAGCTTGTCGATATCATCCAGCCTTCGCCCCGACAGTATGGCCAGCGCTTGACCGTGTTGAGAGGCCAACGTTTGAAGCAGCCCGGAGATCCCAGCGGGAACCTGAACCTCGTCGGGCGTCGCCGCCAAGTCTAGCAACGTACCGTCGAGATCTAGGAACAACGCATGTCGATTGTTCAACTCGGGCAACATTACCATAAATCTGGGTACTCGTCCGTTTAGGTCAAGCTCAACATCTCAAAATCACGTAATATTGCTGGTGAATCGAGCCTGACTTGCGCGCTGGCAGGCCAGAATATCCTTGAAGTTCGTTCGTCTCATCGCCAGAATGAACACATGAAATCAAATCCCGGCCCGATCCTGGACATGACTCCGTCTGGCGAATTTTCTGGTCCACCGAAGCCGAAGCTTGTTGAGGTATTGGTGAGGCTTGTCGCTGCTTTGCTCTTGATCGGAGTTGCCGTCGTCGCATTCTGGCTCGCCCTATTTCTGATTCCCTTCCTGGTACTCGGTGGTCTTGCACTGTGCGCGCTTTATTGGTGGCGGCACCCATCCACGCACTGGCGTCATATCGTGATTCGCACGAGATATCGTCGGTAAGCAAGGGGGGTAATAGGTTATTATTCGATGCGATTAATACCGAGTCACAGCGCTTGGTTCGCTTCCTAACGAGAAAATTTTTACCGTCCTGATTTTTTGCAGTAGTGTTTGCCTTGCTTGTAACTCTGCGCTGGCTAAAAAGAACGCCAGCTATTTCTGAATGACCGATGTGCCTTGCGAAACATTGATCTAGCTTGTTGGGTCGATTTCCTGAACTAACGGCATCGGGAATCCGTGAAGGGTAGGCGATCAAGTTTCTGGTTCGTGGACGTTAAGGGACTTTGCGAGCCCCCCGTTTCTTGCTCAGTGGATATCGGTTCGGGTCAAACGGGTTCGTCGTCCCCCGAAGCGCTATGCGGACCGGTACACCTGGGAGCTTGAACTGCTCTCGCAACGAGTTGACGAGATACCGGAGATACGAATCTGGCGTCGCATCGACACGGGTACCAAACAGAGCAAAACTTGGAGGGCGGGCTTTTACTTGGGTAATATAGCGTAGCTTCAGCCGGCGGCCATTAATCAGCGGCGGAGGCATGCGTTCAAGTGCACTTTCGAACCATCGGTTCAATGCTCCAGTTGGCACGCGCGTGCTCCAGAGTCCTACCGCTTCCTGCACTGCAGGCAGGAGTTTCTGCATTCCTTCCCCTGTCTCCGCCGAAAGTGGTACAGTGCTAACCCCCTTTAGCTGTGCAAGTGACTCGGCAAGCCGTGTCCGGATGAGTTGGTGGGCGGCCGCGCGATCCTCGACGAGGTCCCATTTTGTCAGGGTGATTACGAGGGCACGGCCTTCTCGTTCAACCAATCGGGCAATCTGGAGATCTTGATCCTCTAGCCCTCGAGAGGCATCAACGGCTAGGATCACGCAATCGGCGCGCTTCATCGCTTCTATCGTTGCTGATGTAGCCATCCTTTCAATTTCGACATCTATGCGCGCCCGCTTGCGTAGCCCCGCAGTATCAATCAAACGGTAGTGGGTTCCACTGCGATCCACGAACTCGGCGGAAATCGAATCGCGGGTCAATCCTGGCTCTGGCCCTGTGATCACTCGTCGCGATCCAATTAGGTAATTGAGAAGAGTCGATTTACCGGCATTCGGTCGTCCGAGAATTGCGATTGGTATGGGTTTCTGAGATGACAGTTCCCACGTATCGTCAGGTTCAGGAAGCCGTTCGACGATGAGGCTCAGGAGATCTGACACCCCCTCGTTGTGTTCAGCAGAGATGATGACGGGTTCCCCGAGGCCCAACGCATGCGCTTCCAAAGCCGCGCCGACGTGAGATCGTCCTTCAGCCTTGTTGGCAACCACGATCACAGGTTTGCCGGATTTCCGCAACCACATCGCAACTTCCCGATCCTGGGGTAATAGACCGGCACGCGCGTCAAAGAGAAGCAACAGAAGATCCGCAGACGCGATTGCTGTACTCGTCGAGGCGCGCATGCGACCAGGTAGGCTTTCTTCAGGTGCGTATTCCATCCCTGCTGTGTCGATAACCATGACGCGGCGGCCGACGATTTCAGCCCAAGCTTCCTTATGATCGCGTGTTACCCCCGGCAAATCATGGACTAATGCCAACCGACGACCGACCAACCGATTGAAAAGAGTGGATTTGCCGACGTTTGGTCGTCCGCAAATTGCAATCCGTGGGACGGGCCTGGAAGGTGCTACTGATGGCAGGTTCATTGATTCAGCGATAGGCAGTGAGCACCGCGTGACTGGTTAGGACCAGCAGTTCACCAGCCGCGGTTATCGGCGCCTGCTGTGCCGGTCCGGCGAGTACCAACGCCGACTTGGGATCTTCAAGTAGTGACCCATTGCGGGCGTCCACCGTCAACAACCGTTTGTCGTTACCGGCTACGAAAAGACGGCTGCCGGCAAGGAGTGGTCCGCACCAAGAAATCGGGCCCGACCGCTTCTTCTCGTTTCGATATTGTGGCAATTGTGTTACCCATGCGACAGCACCATCCGGTGCATGAATTGCAGCCAATCGTTGGCTCTCGGTTAGTAGGAAAAGCCATTCTCCGGCAACGGAGGGTGTAAACTCCCCCCCCGCGTTAAGGCTCCAGATGGCTCTGCCGGAGCGCATGTCAAAAGCCGCGGTGGAGTTGGACAGAGCGGTGGCGATGACAAGTCCCCCTGAAATGATGGGATCAGCGACAATGGAGCTAATGTTTAATGGATTGCCGATGCCATAACCGGATGCGAGGCTTTGCTCCCAAAGCGCTGAACCTGTCGTTGCATTAATTCCGGCGAGCTGTCCGCTGCCAAATCCGGCCACGACGATTCCGTCGTGGTAGGCAGGAGCTCCAGCGCCGAGCAACGAGTTTGCTGATTCAGCAGCCGGGAATCTCCAAGCAAAGGCGCCTGATTTTTGCTCGCGCGCGATCAGGGTATTGTCAAGAAGAACCAGCATGATCAGACCGCCGCCGATCGTTGGCGCTGATCGGGCTGGTTGGCCAAGCGACTTACGCCAACGTGTCGCACCGCTGGCAGGATCCAGAGCACGCAATTCGGAAAACCCTGTGGCAACGTAAAGAACACCGTTCGCAAAGGCGAGGCCACCGCCAAGAGCGTAGCTATTGTCATGGCGAGGTCGCATCGACTTGCGCCATAGGCGTTGGCCATCAGAGAGAGAAATTGCGTCGACATGGCCTGCCGCGTCCATGGCAAACACGCGGCCGCCAGCCACGATCGGCATGGCATTCAAGTATTGGCGGTAGGTCGACCCGACGCCGACGCTCGTACTCCAAGAAGATCCGAACCGCGCCGGCAACACAGCGTTTCCTGCCACATGCGCTGAATTGCGACCTGATTGTGGCCAGTCGGCTGACTTGTCAGCGGAAGGCAGTGAGACTGGAGGTGCATTGTGGCTAGGCAGAAGAACTTGGTGTGCTCCGATTACCGGGATCTTGATCCCCGGAACCGGGGGTTTCTCTTCGGAGCCGAATATGCTGCAGCTGGAGAGGAGCCCAAGGGGCAGCACCATCGCCGTGCGACGGCTCATTCGTCGCGCCATTTTCTTTTCCATAGAGATATTTATCCGATCAAGTCTGCAAGGAGACCTTGGGCCAATTGCCGCAGCTTTGCTGGTGTCTTGGGATCATCAGACACTCGTTGCAGCAGCGCCTTTGCCTCCTTGCTGTGGTTCGCCTGGAGATCAAGCACTGCCGTGTCGAACTGCGCCAAATCGTGAAACGGGTTATTAGGATTCATCAGCGGCCTTAGGCGAGCAATAACTGCTGCGTTCGGCGCATGACCCATCTGATTTTGGGCCAGAAGAAGATTGGCGAGGTCACGTATCATAGGCCCGGTTTGGCTGTTGGCTGCACCAAGCGTGGACCAGATGGCTTCCGCTTTGGTTGCGTCACCGGCATCGCGATACAGCGCCGCCGCACGGAGCCTTGCTAGGCTGGCGTACCCGTTTGGTGCAGATGCAGCGAATGCAAGCAGGTCTTTGGCATCTGAAATTTTACCCGCTGTCGTGAGCCCAGGTCCGGCAGCCCCCATCCGGTTCGTAATGTGCAGGTATTGTTCGGCCGCCCTCAAGTCTTGCTGATGTTGGTGCCAGAGCATGAATTTCCACACCCCGATTCCAGCCAAAACCAAAATTGCGGCGCCGAGGAAGGCACCAGCGTAACGGAGCAGGAATTTCTGCATTCGCTCTGTGCGGAGATCCTCTGCGACTTCATCAAAAATATCGGGCACGGTAATTCTGACTCCTGAAAAAGATCATAGACCATAGCTTTGCGGCACGCTGAGGGCAACGTGACTTTGAAAAAGGCTTTTCGGCAACAAAGACCCTAGCCGCAAGTTGCAGCTTACGGGGAGTTACGGGGGGTATTGCCAGACTGCGGGGGCAGGATACGTAGATGTTCGGGAGTAAAATCCTGAACCTCCTTCACTTCATGGTCAAGAATGCTCATAGAGGATGCAACGACAGCGGCGACAAGATGCACGGCCTGCATCCCGGGGTGAAGGGGTGGACGGTAAACGGGCTGGCGAGGTTTGGATCCATGTCCAACTGACCGCTTCTATTGAGTCAGGGCTGCAAGCAATCTGTTCGTCTGCGTCAGCCAATCAGGAAAGTTCTGTGCGCGAATGAAGGCATTTTTGCCAAGATTGGCGCGCAGGGCGGCGCTGAAGATTAGCCTGCGTAGGCCCTTGGCAAATTCAGCGGTACTGTCGACCGGCGCAACGACACCGCAGGCCGGCGTCACGAGATCGGCTGCTGCGCCGCCGGAAGTTATGGCCACTGGAAGGCCTCGCGCCATGGCTTCCGCGATAGTCGTGCCGAATCCTTCAAATCGTGTTGCTAGAGCAAAGACTTCTGCCTGCTGCCAAATAGCTTCCATTTCCGGGCCACGCAATTCTCCATGCAGCTCGACGCGGTCGCCGATGTCCAACTGCTGGATCAAGGCTTTTAGATCTGAGAAATAGGCACGGTCTCGAGGTGGGCCCGCAAGCGTCAGATACCAATCAAGGTCGCTCAGTGTGGCCAGTGCGTTCAGCACGACGTCGTGCCCCTTACGGTAGCTCATGGTCCCAAGCGTTAATAAACGACATGGGGCTCCATCTGGCCGATCTGGCCTGATGATCTGCTGTTTCTGCTTGTCAATGCCGGGGTTCACTACACGGATGCGTGTCGCATCAACACCGAATTCCTGTTCGAGTCGGGTGGCTACCAGAGCGCTTGTTGCGACAACGCGGCGAAATCGTGGCAGGTAACGTCGCTCCAGTGATTTCATCGCCGTCTGCAAGTCGGTCGACGCGCCGGGTGCGAGGGGAGTCGGATGATGCATCAATACTCCGGCCCCGTGGGCTTGCAACGGACCGATAATTGCCTCGATCAATCCTAGCGCGGCGCTATCGACGACGACCAATGTGCCCTCCGGCAAGCTCCCAGTGAAATCCGGGTGAATTGGACGGTTTAGACTAACAAGTTCCGCGGTACCGCCCTGCTGCCGCCAAGCCTTGATGATTCGATGGTGATAGATCGGCGCAGTGGAGGTCGCTTCACTCAGGGCTTTGGCGATCAAAATCAAGTGCATTTGTCTATTATGCCATCAATTCCACCGCGCGGCATCTTCTGTCCGGTGAAAGCACGAAGCGTCATGTTCACAGTGTGTCCTGATTCCTGGGGGGTACTCGGTCAAGCAGAGAGTTTCGCTCTCGTTTGTTCGCGACGCCACGGATTGCGATAAATGGCACTAGAAAGAAGGAGGGTGGCCGTCCGAAGACTGACAACGGTACCGCCGAAGCCTGAACTA
>JAJZCS010000012.1:0-1128 GCA_021829055.1 Pseudomonadota bacterium | reverse complement strand
AACAACCATCGCCAGCGCAACCGCAGGGGTGCTCTTCACCCACACTCCCCCCGCTCACAAAAAAAATCGTACGCCAGAGATCGAAATACTACCCTTCAGAGTCAGGGTCTAAGAAAACCGCCAATCGCGTCAGTTGGTCGGATGGCGGCGACACAACTAGAGCGCGTCTGTTTCAATCTGGTTCATATCCTGTGGCGCGGGAATAGTTGGCACACTCGCGTGGTGAGAATTGGTCGACCAGGGTGCCGACGGCGTCCCGGAGTGCGTTGATTGTTTGTTCGGCCTCGGCCCGGGGCACGGCCTTGAGCTTTGAGAAGGCGCTCTCGATCGGGTTGAAATCCGGCGAGTACGGCGGGAGGAACAGGAGGGTCGCGCCGGCCTGTTCGATCGCGTCGCGCACGCCGGCGGCCTTGTGTGCCGGCAAATTGTCCCTGATGACGACGTCGCCCGGCATCAGGGTCGGGGCCGGCACTTGTTCGACATCGGCGCGGAACACGGCGCCGTTCATGGCGCCGTCGCAGACGAAGGAGGCGGTCATGCCGGAAAGGCGTAGCGCGCCCGTGAAAGTCGTTGTCTTCCAGGGGCCGTGCGGCAGCGCTCGGCCCCGCCAACAGGCCATCTTGGTCGAAAGCCAGGTCTCGTCAATGAAGATCGGCGTCGCAGGATCAAGATCAAGCGCGCCGTCGAACCAGGCGCGGCATTCGCTCGCCAATCTTCGCCCGCGCGATCCACCGGATCGCACTCGATATCCTCACCCCAAACCGCGCCGATATACCATCCGCCAAAGCCTTCAGGACCCGAAATCGCAGATCGTCACTTGGCGCTCTCGCCATCATCCACCTCACCAAAGTGGATGTTGAATCAGCCAAACACGCCCATGTCACCTCCCATTCGATTCATCAATCAATGGACACGCTCTAGATATCTGGCGTTGCCATCGACTCGCATTTATCAATATCGAAAGGGTATAATGGTAGGTTTATTAAATCGATGTTTTTATCCCGGAATCTAAGGTCACGAAAAAATGATTGGCGGCGCCACGGAGGGATGCGTAGCAGGTTAAAAAATTCCAGCCGCGATGTTAATGGTCAGCGCCAGAATCACGGTGTTGAACATATATCCGACTAA
>JAJZCS010000212.1 GCA_021829055.1 Pseudomonadota bacterium | reverse complement strand
GGACGACATTGTCGGGCGCGTGCAGGCGGCGGCGCCGGATCGCATTCCGGCGGTGGTATTATTCCGGGAGATCCGGTCGCGGGGCTATTGTGGTGGCGAGACGCGGCTGAAGAAATTTGTTCGTGGGTTGGTGCCGGTGCCGGTCGTGCTGCCGGTGGTGCGATTTGAGACGGAGCCGGGGCGGCAGATGCAGGCTGACTGGGTGGGCGTTGGGCGTGGGGATGAGAAGCTCTCGGTGTTCATTGGCACGATGGGCTGGAGCCGGGCGGCTTATATCGAATTCTGTGACAACGAGCGGGTCGAGACGCTGATCTCCTGCCACGACAACTTCGTACCGCCACGCCGTTTTGTGAATCCTCCGTCAGCAACGGAACACTAGATATGAAGCTCGTGCATTCTTGTTGTAGACAGTACGCGCGACCCTGCACCACGTCTTGCGCCAGCCGGTGAGTTCCTTGCACAGCCCGGCGCAGCCCGGTTTCTTCTCGCCGCACTCGTAGCGCTCCTTCTGCAACGCCAGTGCCTTGTTGAAGACGAACCGGCACGACCCGGCGAAGCGGCGCATCTGACGCTGCTGTTCGCCGGTCGGCATGAGTTTGTACATGAAGGCCTGGAGACGTTGCCTGTCGTGCATCGTCCTCTTCGTCTATGAGCGATGACAACGATAGACGGCACTGCGTTTTCAAGATGCACGTTCACCTGGTCTTTGTGACGAAATACCGTCGCAGAGTGTTCGACGGCGACGCCATCGACAGGCTTCGCATCATCTTCGCCAAAACCTGTGCCGACTTCCAGGCGCAACTGATCAAGATGGACGGCAAGGACGATCATGTGCATCTGCCGGTCGAGGACCCCGCCCAGGGTCGCCGTCTCCAACCTCGTGAACAGCTTGAAGGGCGTGTCCAGCCAAAGGAACAGCCCGGCATTCAGAAACGCTACCGGAACGGCGCCCTGTGGTCGCCATCGTACTTCGCCTCATCCTGCGGCGGCGCTCCAATCTCCATCGTGCGCCAGTACATCGAGCAGCAGCAGACACCGCACTGAAACCCAAGGACGGCTACACCGTCCGCGCTATCCTTCCCCACCCTGAACGGCGGGGCTTGTCACGCACCGGGTCAACAAAAAAACGCCGCTCTGAGGCGGCGTTTCCGTTGGATCAAAAAAGCTCTGACGCGTCAATTGTCGGCCTGCGCCTGCTGATTCCGGCGCCGGATCGCAGCCCCCAGGATATCGCCGAGAGACGCGCCGGAATCCGACGAACCGAAATCTGCCATCGCCTGTTTTTCCTCGTCGATCTCTTTGCCCTTCACTGTTAATTGAAGCTTGCGCGACGCACGATCGACGGTGGTGATTTTAGCATCAATCTTTTCACCTACAGCAAATTTCTCCGGCCGCTGATCCCCCTTGTCGCGAGCAAGTTCGGCGCGACGGATAAAGCCTGTCAATACGTCATCCACTTTCACTTCGAGACCATTGCTCTGCACGGCTGTAATCACGCAGGTCACGATCATGCCTTTGTGCACGCGTTCGAGGATAGCTGCCGCCGGATCCTCTTCCAGCTGCTTGATGCCGAGACTGATACGCTCCTTCTCAACATCAACATCAAGGACTTTGGCCTTAACGACCTCGCCTTTGTTATACTTTGCCATCGCCGCCTCACCCGCCTCTTCCCACGACAAATCGGACATATGAACCATCCCATCAATGTCCGGGGCGAGGCCTATGAACAGCCCGAACTCAGTCATATTGCGGATCTCACCCTCAATCACTGAGCCAACGGGGCGCTCGTCCAGAAATTGTTCCCATGGGTTACGCGAAACCTGCTTCAGCCCGAGCGAAATCCGGCGCTTTGCGGCATCAACATCGAGAACAACAACCTCGACTTCTTGGCTGGTCGAAACGATCTTTCCAGGATGTACATTCTTTTTAGTCCACGACATTTCAGACACGTGAACAAGCCCTTCGACGCCAGGCTCAAGCTCAACGAAGGCACCGTAATCCGTAATGTTCGTAACCCGACCGGTCACCTTGATGCTAGGAGGATATTTGACGTCGACGCCTTCCCAAGGGTCTACCTCAAGTTGCTTCATTCCCAGGCTGATGCGTTGGGTGTCGGAGTTGAACCGAATGACCTGGACGCGCACGGGCTGACCAATGGTCAGCGCCTCGGCGGGATGATTGATTCGGCGCCACGCGATATCGGTTACATGAAGCAAGCCATCAACCCCCCCAAGATCGACGAAAGCACCGTAATCGGTAATGTTTTTTACCACTCCATCCAGAATCTGACCTTCCTTCAGTCCCTGAATCAGTTCGCTGCGCTGCTCCGCACGAGTCTCCTCGAGTACTGCGCGGCGTGAAACAACAATATTGCCACGAGCACGGTCCATCTTTAGGATCTGGAACGGTTGAGGAGTGCCCATCAGCGGCGTAATGTCTCGTACCGGGCGGATATCAACCTGGCTACCTGGTAGAAACGCGGTGGCCCCATTGAGATCCACCGTAAAACCGCCCTTGACTCGCCCATGAATAACGCCGTTGACTCGAAGCTGGGCTTCGTAAGCACGCTCCAACGTAGTCCAGGCCTCCTCGCGTCGCGCCTTTTCGCGTGACAATACGATCGAACCATCCTTATCCTCATAGCGTTCCACGTAGAGGTCGAACACGTCTCCAGGTTTGACCTCCTGATCCCCAAATTCCTGCAGCGGAACCCGACCCTCGCTTTTCAGGCCGACATCAACAACGACGAAATCATCATCAATGCGCTGGACTTCGCCCGAAACAACCGACCCCTCAAAGCCAGAATTGCTGCCGAGCGTGCTATCAAGCAGCGCAGCAAAATCATCATTGCCGATCGGAGCGGCATGGTCGTGTGCGCCGAGCGGGCGCGTGGCGGTCGCGGTGGAACCCATGAGTTGGCTTGATCCTTAGAAACGAGCCCGACATCGTCGGGGCGGTTTGGAATGCGCAAACGGATCGCCTACGAATGCGCCGCTTACGTCTTGCCTGACCGGTAGCCAGGCCGGTTAAAAAACTTTCCTACGAGGAAAGGATCGCACGACACAATGCCGGCAACCAAAAGACCACATACGAATTCTACGCCTAAGAAGCAAGTGTTGCTGGCGGCTTGGCCACAAAAAAACGTTTCCTGCGGAAGGGTTCGCGCAATCAAAGCCCGTGCTATAAGCCTGCGCCATGCAAAAACCTTCTCTCGTGTTCACACCTGCCGCATCGACAGGCTCGTCGCGCCTGGTGTTCCCCTTTGTTTTGGCCATTCCGTTGCTGCTTGGCGGCTGCGGCGTTTTTGGCGGCAGCAAGCCGGAAACGGCTACTCCAGTTGCTTCTGCAGCAAAGGGCGCCAAGCCAAAAACAAGGGCGACTGAGGTTCAGTTGAGCAGCAAGCCGACACCGCCAGCGGCTACGTTGTATAGAAACGGGGTTGCGGAATTGCGGCGCGGCAAGAACAAAAAAGCGGTAGCATTATTTAGCGAAATCGAGGTGAACTACCCGTATTCGACTTGGGCAACCCATGCCGAGCTCCTTCACGGATACGCTGAATATCGTCGACAGGACTTTATTGCTGCGATTGGTGCGTTGACCCGCTTCGTTCAACTCCATCCGGCGAATCCGGAAGCCGCCTACGCTTACTATCTCCGAGCGTTGTGCTATTATGAACAAATTGGCGGTGTGCAGCAGGACCAGACGCCGACCCGTGAAGCCGACCAAGCATTGCAGGAGGTTGTCACCCGCTTTCCGAATACTGCCTATGCCAGCGACGCGCGGATAAAACTGCGGCTGGTTGCGAACCGGCTAGCCGGGCACGATATGGTGATCGGCCGATTTTATGAACGTCAACATCTCTATGCTGCAGCGATCCGTTCGTACCAAAAAGTAGTCCAGCAATATCAGATCACCACGTTCGTCCCGGAAGCATTAGAAAGGTTGGTGGAGTGCTATCTTGATCTCGGCCTAACGAACCAAGCACATCGTGCGGCAGCAGTGCTTGGTTACAATTATCCGGGTTCCCATTGGTACGAAGATGCCTATCGCAAGCTGCGCGACCACGGGCTGATTGCTGACACACCGCAACCTGCCCACCGATCCGGCGGTTTTCTGTTCGGGCTGCTTTAATCCGGCCCGTTCCGGTCATGCTTTCAGCCCTCTCGATCCGCGATGTGGTGCTGATTG
>JAJZCS010000211.1 GCA_021829055.1 Pseudomonadota bacterium | reverse complement strand
GTGCTGAAGGGGGGGGATCGGGTGGCCGGCGCGGAGGCTGGTCTGTCCGCCTGAAGGCGCCTTGCGCACCTGCGCGCCGGCAAATTCTTCAGGCACGGAGGGCACATGCCAGTGTAAAGTTGCGCGCCGTCCTTTCTCCTCCTTCGGGCGGATTTATAATTGACCAGTAGAGGTGCCTCCGAGGTCTTTTAGGTTCAGCGCCAGCCTCGAAACGCGACATCGGCGTTGACACTCCTTTTCGGAGACGGCAGCCTTAAGTGCGACAAACATTATCGTAGAATTTGATGCCAGATGGATCTGTCCCGGCTCGCAGCCGTGTTCGAAATCACAAGGCGCGCGTCCGTGAAGCCTCGATGGAGCGCATTTTGGATGCTGCCGAGCACCTTTTTGCTGAGTTCGGCTATCACGGCGTTACACTTAAGGATGTCGCCGCACGGGTCGGCGTCAGTTCCGCTTTAATCCACTACCACTTCAACGGCAAGGAAAGTATCTACGAGGCTGTTTGGGCGCGCAAAGCACCAATCTCGGTGCGCAATCGTCTCGAGGCCATGCGTCGCTACGCCGAAGAAGTCGGCGACAATGTCACGGTCGAAGGCGCATTGGGGGCATGGATCGAGGCGGACCTGAAGGTTCAGATCGAAGATCGCCAGCAGTGGGAGGCGTTTGGCAAAATCGCCGCTCAAGCCAATAGTGCCTCCGGCTGGGGCGCTCAAAAGATGAACAAATACTTCAACCCGGTCGTACTGCCACTCATTGAGTTGCTCAAAAAAGCGCTGCCCGATTGCGATGAAGAGACCCTCTTCTGGGGGTATCATTTCGTATCCGGTGCCATGACCCATAACATGGCGCGCACCGGCAGGCTCGATGAACTTTCAGATGGTCGCTGCTCATCGGATGACTTCGTTGCGATCAGCCGGCATATGGCACGTTTCATGGCGGCAGGCTTTCGCACGATTTGCGAAAGCGCTGCGACGAGCAAAGGGCGCTCTACCGCCAAATCTTCTCCTCAAAGATCCAAAAAGTCGGGCGGTATTTCGCGCAAGCGCCGGGTGAGTACCAAGCACACCGGCGACGCAAGGCGCCGTGGAACCAAGCCTAGCCCAGCGCGGCGATAAGCCCGCTGGCAGCGGTATGGCCAGAGCATTGCGAGGTCCAGGGTGGATCCATAAAGCTTGTGGAACGACAGGACCGAAAGAGGGCAACCATGCAGTCCCCGCGCTCCCAGCGACAGAGGTAGTTCCGCAATGGCTGCCCTCACTTTTGTGGCTCAGAACACCTTGGTCAAGCGGATGCCGAACTGACGCGGTGCACCGGCATAAAGCCCTCCCGAATTGTTGGAAGCAACGTATTGTTCGTCCGTCAGGTTCTCTCCATAGAGGGTAATCAGCCAGCTCCCGGTTTGGTACTCGAGTTGTGCGCCCAGCAAATTGCGTGCACCCAGACGGTCCCCTAGGGCCGGATTGTCAAAGATCGACGCCCACTGTGCGGAAATATGAGCGAAGTTGATACGGGGGGTCAGTGTGTTGCCGTCGGCAAGCATAATTTCATACTGGATGCCCAGATTGTAGGTGACGCTCGGGGCGTAGGTGATGGGGTGACCCTTGACATTGACGCAATAAGGGTCGGTGCCACCGGTCTGTGCATTACAAGTGCCGTGCGCCAGCAGATTGTAGCGTGGATCAACTGCCCAGAAATTGGCGATCGAGCTCTTCAAGAGACCGAAGGTTCCGGTGAGCGAAAGGTGCCCGAACGACGCCTCGGTTTGGCCTTCCAAGCCATAGATCGTCGTCGTCTTGGGAAGATTCACTTCATAGGTATTGAGGGGGACCCTGGGGTCGGAGAGCGTAATCTGGAAGTGATTGTAGTCGGTGTAAAATGTGTCCAGCTCGCTGCGCACATGGCCGCCGAAGGCCGTATTCTTCCACCCGAATTCATAGTCGGTGTCAGTCACCTTGCCGAAAGGCGCCGGTCCTCCCGAGGCTGAAGTGTAGGTATTAAGACCGCCACCGGTGTAGCCTGTTGCTATAAAAGTATAGAGAAAATTGTTCTTGTTGACAGCCCAATCCAGTGCGGCCTTGTAGGTAATGTAGGCCGACTGCTGCGTTTGACGATCTAGGTAGGGCTTGGGCGCGAATGTCGTGACCCCAAAGCCATTGCCGTAACTCCAAAGTTCAGCATTGTTGTGAGATCGCGTTTCGGTCCAGCGCCCGCCCAGTGACGCCGACCACCCCCCGCCCAGTTTGGCTTCGACTTGACCGAAGCCGGCGAGATCCAGGTTGGTCGTTTTACCCTGGAAGGTATAGGATGTGTATTGGTAGAGATTGCCGAGATTGGGTGTCGGGCCGCCGGGAAAGCGCGGTCCAACTGCGATCCAGTACTGGTAGGGGGAGCGCCAGCCATAATCGTTTTCCTGGGCATAAAGACCGCCCACCCAGGTTATCGGTTGATGGCTTGGCGAAATGAGGTCGATCTCTTCTGAATAGAGAGTTTCGTCGACGGCATCAAAGAAAGTCCAGTTGCTGGTGCTGCCGAAATAGGGAAAGTCGCCAGGCGCGCCGTAATCCGTTCCGTCCAGGTCCGTTTGCCACAGCGTGTTGCCTGGATTGTAATCGGAGATGGACTGCAATTTGATGCCGTTGGCGAACACGTAAGCGGCGGAAAGAATCGCCCGTTGCTCGCGGTCAAAGCGAGCCTCAGGCGCGTTGGCGGTGACATCGAAGAGGTTGCTGTTGTGGTAGGGATTGGGCGTGCCGTAAGGCGCAACGGGTGCCCCCAGGGGGAGAAGCTGTGAATAGGGCACAGCAGGCGCCGCGCCAAAGTCCTGATAGAGCGCATCATATTTGAGGGTTATGGTCAGGGCTTTGAGTGGTCGCCACAAAACGCTCAGCCGACCAGCCGCCACATTGAGATCGGCAGCATTATAGCCCGGCTTACAGCCGACGTATTGATCATGCGGGCAATGATCGGCAGGGCTTCGGTCAATCATAGTGTAGAAGCTACCGCGCCGTTCGGCGAAGCCTGCAATGCGTATGGCGAGGTTGTCGGTAATGGGGATGTTTACGGCGCCCTGGAGCTGGACCTCATTGTAGTTACCGTATTGGGCTTGCGCATAGCCGTTATAGCCACCGCCAAGCGTTGGCCCGTTGGTGGTCACAAAGACCGCGCCGCCGGTCGCATTCTGGCCTACGAAAGTGCCTTGAGGGCCGCGGTAAACTTCGACGCTTTTGATGTCATAAAACGGTTCTGTCACATAACCGGGGAACGTCGCAGCACCGTCGCGATAGGTGACCACACCGACCGGCGTTTGGGTGTTGTGCTCACCTTTGCCAATCCCGCGAATGTCGAAATCGACGCCTTGGCCAAGATCGTTGACCGTCACATTCGGGGCAACAAACTGAAGCGCATTGACGTTTGCGATACCGCGGTTTTCGAGATCCTGGCCGCTCAGCACCGAGGCTGTAATCGGTGCCGTCATGAGATTCTCGGTGCGTCGCTCGGCCGTCACCACGACTTCCTCGATGGCGCGATTGTCAACACCAGAGCCCGACGCACTGCCATCAGATGTCGTCTTTGCATAGGCCGTAGTGCCGCAGAGCAGCGCCAAAACGGATGCCGCCAGACAAAGTCCCTGTTTCATTTGTTTCCCCCGCATGTCGCCATAAGGCGATCGCCTGCGCACGTTGGCGCTATGGGAAGCCTAGCCAGAAACTGATTTTTGAGTCAATATTGACTTGAAAGTCAGCAAACCGCGGCGGCAAGACTGGACCAGACAGATGCTCTTGGGTGCCGACAGACGGCCCAAACTAAACATTCATTCACGTAATGATGAATTTGACAGCTCCACAATTGCGCCCTCATGCTTTTACGGCGGCGAAGTCAGACGCGGGGACACTGTCGGCCTGGTGAGCGTTGCCCGCGAACAGATTATTCTGAGGAGGACAAGTGATCATGACGCAACCGATCGACCGTTTGAACGTCTCACGTCGCCGTCTCATCGCCGGCGCCGCCCTTGGAGCCACCGCTGCCAGCCTCTCCTCGCCCCCTGCGTCTGGCACCGCGCCACGCCCGCAGCTGGCCCAGACGGTGGCTGCACCGCCCGATTTTCTGTGGGGAACGGCGATCTCGGCCTATCAAAGCGAAGGCAACAACATCAACGCCGATGCGTGGCTCCAGGAAAACATAAAGCCGACCCTGTTCGTC
>JAJZCS010000210.1 GCA_021829055.1 Pseudomonadota bacterium | reverse complement strand
TCCTCGTAATTTCGATTCCTATAATAAAACCGGCTTGGGGATCATTATCCCTCAGGGCCACGACGCAACGACAACAGATGGAGAGATATTTTCCCAGTCCGCGCTGACGGCCGAAAATCCCGTCCTCCCCCTACCATCGCTTGTACGACTAACCGATTTGGTCAACGGTCGCGCAATAGTAGTCCGGGTTAACGATCGAGGGCCGATGCAATCGGGGCGCTTGATCGCCGTCACCAGAAAGGTTGCAAAACTTCTCGGATTCCCGCGCGGAGGTGTTGTTGAAGTCAGAGTACAATTACTGGTTCGGCGTTCAGCCGCTCTCCGGGCTTCAATTCGAAGGCCGACGCAAATCGTCGCCGTTCCGATAGCAACTGTCCAAGCAAGAGCTTTACCACCACCCCCAGGTGCTGCGGGCACTGCTGGCAACATCGCAAACGCAATACGGCATAAATTTTCATCGCAGTTAACCCAGGCACGAACATCCTTGACTGGTCGAATTGAGAACGCTGCTCCAGATCCCGGCCCACTCTATGTCTCGATCAATGGCTTCGGTAGCGTTCCCGATGCGTATGGAATCCGGGCAAGGCTCGGAACGATGCCTGCCGGGATTGTACAAGTTCAAGGTACCGACCGGTCGCTCTACACGATCAGGGTAGGCCCTTATCACTCGGTGACGGCAGCAGATTCCGCCTTCAGGCGGGTGCTCGATCTGGGCATCCCGAACCCCGAAATCACTGTGCGTTAATGCGGAGTCGGTGATGATTTCCCGTGGTCTCCTGATCACTATCGAGGGTGGTGAAGCAGTGGGAAAGTCCACTCAATTGCTTCATCTGGCTGAAAGGCTGCGGGGAGCTGGCCACTGCGTCGTCACGACCCGCGAACCCGGTGGAACACCTGGCGCTGAGGCCATTCGCGAGATCATGTTGGATCCAGCGACCGAACTCGATCCTCTGGCCGACACTCTGCTGGTATTTGCGGCCCGCGCCGATCACGTCGCGCACCTGATAAGACCAGCGTTAATGCAGGGTAAAATTGTACTTTGTGACCGATACGTCGATTCAACATTAGCCTATCAGGGCTATGGCCTTGGTGTCGACCTGATGTTGATCAGGCTTCTCTCACGTATGATCGGGCTCGACCCCGACCTCACGTTCATTCTCGACCTGCCCCCCGACACGGCGCTTGTCCGCCTCAGTAACCGGCAAGGATCTCGTGACCGTTACGAGCGATTCACTCCCGCCTTTACCGCCCGGGTAGCTGCCGGTTTCCACGCAATAGCAATAGACAACCCGGATCGGTGCCACCTGATTGATGCAGCCGCCGAAATCGAGGATATCACCCAAATGATGTTCGACGCGATCCAAACGAAACTTGGATGCCCGTGATCGCGCCTCGCGCAAACCCTGAACTTCGCGGCCAGGAGGAAGCCAGCGCCAAACTCCGGGACTCAGTACGTGCTGGACGGCTACACCATGCGTGGCTGATCTGCGGTCCTCCGGGCATAGGCAAAGCTACTCTCGGTTACCGTTTTACGCGATGGCTACTTTCCGGTGCCATTTCCGATGACCTATCGCTTGCGCCGAGTCACGCTGTGTTTCGCCGAATCGCTGCGGGCTCACACCCAGACCTGCTAGTAATTGAACGACGTTTTGATGAGCGACGTAAACGTCTCCAAAGCGAAATCGTAGTCGACACGGTCCGGGAAGCAGCTGATTTCCTTCATTTGACACCATTTGACGGAGGATGGCGCATCGTGCTCGTCGATGGTGCAGAAGCCATGAACCGCAATGCAGCCAACAGTCTCCTCAAGCTGCTGGAAGATCCGCCTGACCGGGCTATCTGGCTGCTGGTAAGCCACGCGCCCGGTCGATTGCTTCCGACCGTTCGATCGCGGTGTCGCCGGCTGGACTGCGAACCGCTTGATGACCGAATCGTTGAGGATCTCGTCCTCAAAGCGTTACCTGACCTTGCCTCCAATCGGCGGCATGCGTTGGTATCGCTCGCGGGCGGATCTATCGGGCGGGCGCTCGAGATGGCCCAGGGAGATGCTCTGAATCTTTCAGGGCTGGCCACCGAGATTTTGAACACCACCGCTATTTCTCCCCCACGAGCGGCAGCAATCAGCGACCAGGTCGTGCGCACAGAGGATGGTTTCGTGATCTTCATCGATCAACTGCGTGTTGCACTGGGTCGCCTCCTGCGCACGGCTGCGCGCGATGGGATCGAGGCGGTCTCCGCACCGATAATTGTGCAGCGTGGCCTTGATGGAGCGGCTTCCCTATGGCAGGAACTCGCTCGGCTCGAGGGAGAGGTCGATGGGCTGAACCTTGATCAACGCGCCGCCATTCTCCTTTTAATCGAACAACTGCGGACAGCATGACCCCCCCACGAATTCGACCGCGGTTCTATATTACGACACCCATTTACTATGTGAATGGTGCACCGCACATTGGTCACGCATACAGCTCAATCGCCGCCGATGTGATTGCGCGATTCAAAAGGCTTGACGGATTCGAAGTTTTCTTCCTTACCGGCACAGATGAACACGGTCAGAAGATCGAAAAAGCAGCACAGGCGGCGGGCCTAGAACCTCAGGAGTTCGTGGACCGCAACGCCAATGCCTTCCGCGCGATGGCACGCGCGATCAATCTTTCTAATGATGATTTCATCCGTACCACCCAACAGCGGCATAAATCCGGCTGCACCGCACTTTGGCAAAAGCTTGAGACCGCCGGCGCCGTTTATCTCGGCCACTATGAGGGCTGGTACGCGACACGAGACGAAGCCTTCTATGCGGAGGACGAACTCGTCCTCGGGCCAGACGGCATCAAACGGTCCCCTTACAGTGCGCCGGTCGAATGGGTCCGCGAATCTTCGTTCTTCTTCAAACTCAGTGCCTTCCAAGATCGGCTGTTGGCGCTGTACGACCAAAATCCTGAGTTCATCCAGCCTGCCTCAAGCCGAAACGAGATCGTCGCTTTCGTCCGCGCCGGGCTTCGAGACATCTCCATCAGCCGAACCAGTTTCTCATGGGGCGTCCCCGTTCCCGGTTCACCCGATCATGTTATGTACGTCTGGGTCGACGCCTTGGCCAATTACATCACGGCTATGGGTTATCCGGATATGCAGGCACCTCGGATGGCCTTCTGGCCAGCCAACCTACACCTGGTTGGCAAGGAGATAACCCGGTTTCATGCGGTGTACTGGCCGGCAATGCTCATGGCTGCTGACCTTCCCCTGCCCTGTCGCGTGTTTGCGAACGGCTGGTGGACCGTCGAGGGCGAGAAGATGAGCAAGTCCCTCAACAATGCACTCCCTGTCGAACCTCTGATCGCAGAATTCGGTCTTGACCCATTGCGCTACTTTCTCATGCGGGAGATGCCGTTCGGCAATGACGGAGATTTCTCCCGACGAGCCCTCATTAACCGGCTAAATGACGAGTTGGCGAATGACCTGGGCAACCTCGCGCAGCGCATATTGTCTTTCATCGCCAAGAACGCGGACGGGGCGCTCCCGCTGCATGGCCTGATGACAGAAGCCGATTTTCTCCTGCTGTCCCACGCGCGTTCGCTCCCGGGTAGGGTGCGTGATGCAATCGACGGCATGGCATTGCACGAGGCCCTGGATCAGATATGGAAGCTGGTGCGCAGCGCGAACGCTTACATTGACCATCAAGCACCCTGGGCATTGCGAAAAACGGATCCACTGCGCATGGCCGCCGTACTCCGGATTTTGTGTGACGCATTGCTCGTCATCGGCGTTCTCCTTCAACCGTTTATGCCAACAACGATGGCTAAATTGCTTGACTTCCTGGCGGTACCACCAAACGCCCGCGACCTGGCTGCGCTTGAATCGGCGCTGACCGACGGATCACGTTTACCAACCCCGTCAGGCCTCTTTCCGCGTTTTGTCGAGCCCGCGTGATTTCGCGACCACGTTGCGGCTGCTGCAATAATGCCACCCGTTTCGGTGTTTTGCTGCTATCGGCCTAAGTGGCCATGCGGGACTTGCCAGCAGCCGCAACCACGCGTTCACGCAGATTCAGAGACCCGATGCACCTACCCCTCATGAGAAATGCGAGCTCTAGGTTCTGTGGACTCTAAGGGATTCCCATAAGGCGGCGAATCAGATTCAAGGCTTCTTTTTTGGGAGGAAGCCTTGGGTGTGTTGGACCGATTGGTGCTGAGCGACGCAAGCTGGG
>JAJZCS010000209.1 GCA_021829055.1 Pseudomonadota bacterium | reverse complement strand
TGTAGAAGATCTCCCCGTTGAGCAGTTTATCCCGCAACGAGCCGTTGAAGGACGCGCAGAGGCCGTTTTCCCAAGGCGAACCTGGCGTGATGCAGAGCGTCTTCACCCCGATCGTGGCGAGCCACTCCCGGACCTCCTTCGCGATGAATTCAGGACCATTCCGACCGTATATGAGTGGGCGGCCCTTTCGTTGGATTTGAACAACTCAACTTTTGGCATATGACGCCGTTGAGCCGTCCACCCCCAACAGAAATAACCCCGCGCCGATACCCCAAAAGTGATTCAGCCTCAGACGATCAAGCTCTAGGTTGGCCATTTCTTACTTGGCCTTATTCTGCATTGTGGGTACAAAGAGACTATGAGACGTATTCTACGGGCTGCTATGCTGATCATCTTCGGGGCAGCGACAGGTTGTGCGTTGGCGGCAGGAGTATTGACCATGCTTTGGGTGGTCCGTGACGCGGCGGCAGCGACTTGGGCGTTTATTTACGGTGGATTCCAGGAGACGCCTTTGCTATGGGGGATGGTGGTCGCAGGCTATGGCTGGATGATGCTTCTCGGCCTCGTTGGACTGTTCGTGCTGTTGCGGCGGACGCCAGTAGTTCAAGCCCAAGCGCCTTATGCCGCCCCCCGCGCTCCTTGGGCTCGCCGGTAAGGAACGAACCATGCCTATCCGGTTAACGCATACGATCGCGACATTTGGGGCAGAGAGGTTTGGTATGCCCGCCCTGAATGCGGCGGTTTCAGTCGTTCGGAACGATTCTGACACGGTGGCTCCCGACTATCCGTAGTAGAGGTCTGCGTTAACCGGATAGGCAGGGGAACGATAAAGTTACCCAGAACTATCACGTTGACGTAGATAAAAATAGATGTAGTTAGAGCCCTATGAGCCGTTCAGCAATGACTCTTTGTGCTTTCAACGAGATGTTTCCGGACGAAGACGCTGCTCGCGCCTGGTTTGAGAAGTCGCGTTGGCCGCATGGGCCAGAATGCCCGAAATGTGGATCGGTCGGCCATTCTTCTTGGTTGAAAACGCCGCGTCGCTGGAATTGCATCGCCTGTCATCATCAGTTCTCGGTGACGGCGGGAACGCCGATGCACCGGACGCATCTGCCGCTGCTCACATGGGCACATGCCATCTACCTGATCGTGTCCTCGTCAAAGGGTATTTCAGCAGTGAAGCTAGGCGAGATGCTTGGCATTTCGTATCCGGCGGCATGGCATCTCGGGCATCGAGTGCGCGCCATGATGGCCGAAGCGAACCCCATCCTGTCCGGGGTCGTCGAAATCGACGAGATGTATGCTGGTGCGCCGGCTCGGAAGCGGGCGAAATCATCTCGGGATCACGATGATGACAGTACGCCGCCTGCAAATCGCAAGGGGCGCGGCCCGAAGCGGCCACTCGTTTTGGTTGCCGCGACACGCGGTGGTGATGTGGTCGCGAAGGTGATCCCCACGCACGGTAGGGAGGCCATCGCTTCGGCTCTGGATGGCGTTCTCGATGACACGGCCACCGTGATGACGGATGGCCTTCCGGCTTACAAGCACATTGGCAAAACGCAGGCGCATCTCGCGGTCAACCATTCCGCCCGCGAATACGCGCGCACCGACGACGCAACGGGCCATCGTGTCCACGTGAACCGGGTTGAGTCGTTCAATGGGTTCATGCGCCGGGCCGTGACGGGCGTGTTTCATTCGATTTCAGTGAAGCATCTCGGGCGCTATACCGGAGAGGCGGCATTCCGTTGGAACCGGAAGGCCGGTTCCTGTCTTGACCGGATGGCTCGGATGATCCGCAACGGCGAAGGTCGGTTGCTGACGTATGCGTTCCTGACCGGAAAGGCGGTTTGATGGCACGGAGAAAACCGACCCTCTGGGCACATCCGGTGATGCGAACAGACCTGCTGCCGTCCAATATGACGGCAGGCAGCAAAGGAAGCGCAGGTGCGCGCCATCCTCGTGGCTTACCGGCGCGGCGCGGTCATGCTGGCGAGCGAGCCATGGCGGCTGTTCTACGAGACCGGGCGTTTCAACAAGAACCACGACAAGGACAAGACCGCATTCGCGGCGGTGATCGGTGCGGCCAACCGTGTGCAGATGTGCCGATATCAGGTCGTGGGACAGCTGGGTTCGTGGATCAGTAACCGGGCGAACGAGTTTCGGGAGGTAGTAACAAGAAGCACGCTCGACCCCGATACAAAGCACATGCTCCATGTCATCAATCGACTTGGGGCTTGGTTTTCTTGCCGTGAAATCGCGATGCAAGAAACGGGCGGGATCGTGTCGGATGCGATCCGTCGTCTGGCGCGTTCGATCATGCGGCAGCACCGCCGTCCGGATATGCGCCATATCTCGATGCGGCTGGACCACCGGGCTGCGTGTTTGGAGGCGCCATCCAAGGCGACACAACAAGATCGCGTCGGCTGGTGATTGAACATGTCCACCATGATCAGGGGTAACAAGATCGCAGTTCCGCTTCTGACCTGCGAGCGGCACGAGAAGCGCGGTGGACGCTTGTGCAACGGCGTTCTCGTCACAGAGGACCGGGAGAGCGGCGCGCTATCGTTCGGTGTCGTTTCCGACATCGGCAAGGACTGCGAGTCCAGCCGCGCCGCTTACCAACCAGATCGGGCGTTCATGGCGCTGGATTTCGGGCTGTCCACGCTGTTCGCGGGAGACGATGGTTCCCTTCCTGGAAAAGACTGGTTGAGGGCGTTACGTGTTTATGACCAGCGCATCACCAGTATTGCTCGTGGGCAGCAGCGTCACGGACGCAAACCTCGGGACAGCGCGCGATACCGGGAAGCCGTTGCGTCGCTTCGTGGTTGGATCAGGACCAAGGTTGGGCGAGTGCTGAATGCGCTTGTCGCCGCCAAGCGCCCCACTGCCCTCGTCCTCGAACGGCTGAATTTCCAGAACCCGGCGCTATCTCGTCGGCTGAACCGTATCATCCAGAACTGCGGTCGCGCTGTCATTCGAGCCAAATTAGCCGACTTCCAGGATCGCTTCGGAATTACCTCTGAAGAGGTGAACCCGGCTTACACGTCGCAGACCTGTTCATGCTGCGGTTATGTGGACAAGCGAAATCGCCGCTCACAGAGCACGTTCACGTGCCTCTGGTGCGGCTCAACCATGCATGCCGATGTCAATGCGGCACGGAACATCGGACAGCTCCGTGCACTGTCTATCGGTTCCGCGTTCCAGTCGAAGGCGTCAGTCCTCGCCGAATTGGTGCGCCAGTTCCGCGAGCGAAGGGTGCGCAGCACCCGATCCGGTGGGAGGAGTTCCACCGCCGACCCGAGATCGACCAATCCCTGCTTCGGTGGAGAACAGGCGATCACGGCCCGGATGTCAGGTCAGACCAAAGCACCAAATCTGGTGCTTTCTACGTTAACTTGATAGTGCCCAAGTTACCAGTCACTATATCACGCACTGTCCGAGGATAAATTACGGATCTAGCTTCCATCCTCTGTGGGTAGCGGCCAGCCCATTTCCCGAGCCATTTTTCGAATTTCAGAAAAAAGCTTCAGCGCCGCAGCTTGCCCCATACATATAGCCAAGTTAGCGCCTTCTTCTTCATTTTCGAGAGCGCGACCTACCAAGTACGAAGCGCGCACGACCAGAGAGAGGCGGACTGGAGCATCAAAAAGTCCCGGCACCAAGGCGATTTCCAATCCATGTTCGGGAACATGCTTGACAATATACAGTGGGGCGCCTGAAGGATTGCTCCAATTCACGGTAATCTCCATAGCTACGTTCGGTTAATTCGAAGGCTTGTGTGCCTTACGTAGTGCAACACAGTGGCCCGCCCGATACCGTGCAACGCGCTTAAGGCCGCTAACCTAATCACGTGGCCATGTTCGAGCTGTGAAAGTCTTTACGTGAAAGAAATAAATCTTGTCTACGATAAAGTTGTCCGCTTTGCTAAAGTTTGAACTGTTTTAGATCGATTTCGATTGGTCAGCGGGTTCCTTCGGCGCGGAACGAGAAGACCGGCTGCACGCGACACTAATTCCCAACAGGCTTCAACATCTCTTCCGTCGGTTGCATATAGAATATGTTGTCATTTACAGCCGACATATACCCCGACTTCCTTGAGAATCTGGATGGGCCTTGCTGAACGGCTTGAGAGGGATTCTGGTACTGCCATGAAGTGACAAGGTTTTCCTGACGATGCATTGCGGCGTGACCTGATTGAGTTGGCT
>JAJZCS010000208.1 GCA_021829055.1 Pseudomonadota bacterium | reverse complement strand
GGCGCTGATCGAACAAGTGTATAGCCTGAAGCTCGAGCGGCTCGGTATCTCGGTTATTGCGATTCATGGCGTCCATTTTGACGTCTATGCCAAGCTATTCTGTGCCGGTTCGCTCGAGAAGAAATGTGCCATCGTAGCTGATGCTGATATGAAGCCTTCCGATGCCGAGGACTTTGATCCGGAAACTGATGCCCCCGATCTGGTGGCACTGGAAAGCGAGTTTGTGTCCACATTCGCGGGCGCAACTACTTTCGAACGCGAGCTGGTGTCGGTCGGGCGCCTGCCGATGCTGATCGAGACCGTTCGCGCTCTCGACGCGCCGCAGATCCTTGCGCAAATGGAGCACGGGCTCGCAACGCTTGCGTCCGGGGGACTGAGTCTCGCCGAAGAGACGGCGCTACGCGTCGAGCTTGGCCGTATCACGCTCAATACCGCCAAGCGCTTTGGTAAAGCTCGTTTCGCGCAGATAGCCGCACGCTACGCTAACCTCGCGACCGATCTGCCGCCCTATATCAAGCAGGCCTTTGAGTGGCTCACCGAATGATTCGACTGACACCCGAACAGCGCGAGGCGGTCGAGTATAACGGCAATCTGCTGCTGACGGCTTGCCCAGGCAGCGGCAAGACGCGGGTCATCCTTGCTAAGCTACTGACACTGGCCGATCAGGTCGTCGGTACGCCCCAGTTCATCGGCTGCATCACCTATACCAATGCCGCGGTCGACGAGATCGAGGCCAGGTTGCGTACCTACGGCAACAACGCGATCACGGACCGCTGTGAAATCTCCACGATCCATGCCTTCTGCCTGCAATTCATTCTGCGTCCCTATAGATGGCTGATTCCTGAGGTACCGGCGTCATTTCAGGTGCTTTCCCGCGAGAACAGCCTGTTCGAGCAGATCGTGACGGCGGTCGAGGACGCCTTCAATCGCAAGCCCGTCGGGCAAGTGTTCGAAGGCTATGAATCGCTTCGCATCGACGTGAACGGCGAACCCTGCGGCCAGGGGATCGAGATTGGAATCATCACCGACGAGTCTGCCGCGCTCTATTGGGAGAGGGTCCGTGCCCACGGCTACCTCGATTTCGCGATGATTCTCTATTATTCTTGGAAAATTCTTGAACAGCACCCGTTCGTAGGACGCGGCATCGCGAGCCGCTTTGCCTGGCTGCTGATCGACGAATTCCAAGATACCACAGACATCCAGATCGCCATCTTCGGCGCTCTCCGACATTTTCTCCACACTCGTTTCTTTCTCGTCGGTGACCAGAATCAGTCGATCATGCGCTTCGCCGGGGCTCGGCCCGAACTCGCCGAACAGTTCGGTGATCAGATCGACGCGCGTCGCGATATGGCCTTGACCGGCAACTTCCGATGTGGGCCGGCAATAGTCACCACTGCATCAACACTCATCCCGACCATGCCGGAGATGCAGTCGGCAGGCGATGCAGCCCAGCTCGCGGCGCAAGTGAACTACGTCCATGTTGGCCGACCGATCGACGCCATCACCGACCATTTCCTGCCCGCCCTGCAGGATGCCGGCATCCCGCTAGGCAAGGCCGCAATCCTTGCGCCATGGTGGACGCATCTCATCCCCGTCGCCCGCGCCCTCCGCGAATTCGATGTGCCGGTCTTCGGTCCGGGTGCACGTCCTTATAAACGTCGGCGTCTGCTTGCCGGGATTGCCGAGCAACTCGGAGCCTGCGCGGAAGGTGGCAACTACCTCGGACTCCCAGGTGTCGAACGGGCACTGTTTCGGCTCATCGGCGATCTCACCGGGAACCCGCGCTACGACATGTTCAGCTATCAGGGGCGTCGTGTGGCGCTCGGCCTGATCTACCTCGCTCGCGAACTTGCTGACCAGCATCCCGGTGGCGTCGCTTGGCTGCGCGCAATCGCCCGCGCGGCTGGTGACCATCTCGAATGCGAGGAATGGTTGCCGGGCAGCGCCAAACAGCCGCTGATCGACTCCGCCGAGGAGATGCTGTCCGACATGCGATCCAGCAACGTCGATCTCGCAAATCTGCTGATCTCCGATATGGGCCTATTCGCCAATCCCGAATATGCACTCAAGCTGATCACGCTGCACAATTCCAAGGGACGCGAATTCGATGGCGTCGCCCTGATCTGCATGAACAATGGCAGTATCCCGCATTTCTCGACATCGACGCAGGAGGCCTATGATGAGGCACGGCGGCTGTTTTACGTTGGACTTACCAGAGCCAAGCGTGTTCTCGTCGTAGCGTCCGATAAGTCTCACTGGAGGAACACGCCGACCCCCTTCATCGCGGAGGCTGGCCTTGGATGAGCGACTGATTGTTGCACATCCTGCCAAAGCCAGTTTGTGGTAGACAGACAAGCAATAGCGTTCTCAGGAATGGGTATTCAGAAGCAGTCCGTCCGCTTTCTGGTCGTCAGATGGCTCAATTGCCACTGCTGAAGTGGCCGCTGCGGTAGTGAAACTAAAGATCATCTCCGTCAGCCACAACGACAAAGCTAGCTCCCAATGAGAAGCAATCGGCCCGCGCACCTAGCAGCAAGGCATCAAGTTGTCGCATACGCCTAACGGACGCGTCCGCCGGCTTTCCATCATTCAGCTTTTGTCGGATATCATTGAGTACAGAGCGGCGGACGCGCGGCTGAAACACGACGACCTTTGTCTTCAGGTTTGATCCAAGCCCCTTCAGGACTTGCAGCAGCTCTTTTCGGTCCTTCTGTCTTTCGCCATTGTGCCAAACTGCATCCTTGAGCACGCCCTCGACATTGGCAGCGAGCTTATCTCCCAACAGCCCCCGATCGATGTGACGAACATTTTTTACCGCCTGGCCAACAACCACTTCGTAATCGGAAACCGACAAATCGCGCTCGGCTTCGCCAGAACCACTGCCCTTGACGTGGATCAGCGTAAGCTCCGGCGGATTGCGAGTTTCGTCGAGATGGATGAAGTCCGCAGACTCCATGGCCCCATCATCACATACTAACCAACCGGTTTGCTTGCCTCTCGCATCCATATTCGGCCAGTGACGAGCGACAAGGCCGAATAGTGACTTGTCGTCCGCCCTACCAAGGTTCTCGATCGCAAACCGCCTTCCATCCAACGGCTTCTCGTTTTTGAAGACGGTGCCATCGCGGTCCATCCGGACCCATTCCCAGTCATCAAACCGGGCATCCCGGAATCGCGTCTCATAGAACAAACCACGCGAGTATGTGTGGCCCGTATCGAAATAGATCGTCAAGTTTTCTGATGTCTCACAAATCTTCGAAAGCGCTTTCTCGACCGCATTCCCGTCGAAGCCTTCGACCTTGCGCGATTTCAATTTTATTTCCGATCTGGGCGTAGGTTCGAACTCAAAGGCTAGCCGACCGAGCTTCGCGTCCGCCCAGAAGACGTCGGCCTCAAAATTTGGACTTCCAGCTTTCGCGTCTATCTCAAATCGTGCAGCATCGCCAAATTGCTGAAGCCATCGCGACTCGCCGTCCACTTCTGCTTCGTGACCGTCATCAGCCTGTTCTGGCACAATGAAAGCAACATCGTAGGGTTGCTCGACCCCTTTTGCGTCAACGACCGGCGCAGCCAGGATTGGCAGTGGCCTGTCCGATCTTCCTTCGGCGTCCATGTGCTTGGCAGCTCGTACTAAAATCGCATCGACCAATCCCGTGAAATCGTCCCACGACTTAGTGGGACCGATCCAAAGCCGGCTGCTACCAGGACTAGCGCCAACCACCGTCGGCTTATCGCCTTCCGCCAACGGCATTGTACTTCTCACCGAGCTGAAATAGTAGGATTGGTCGCCCAACGGATCGAGAGAGGTCTCCAACTCCAACCCCGCAAGAACCTTTGAATCGGCCTTTATGACGGTTCGTCGGTGCGTACCGCTCAACCACAACGTCCGCACCTGCGTCTCCACAAATGCCTTGTTGATCTGTGTGGAAGATAGACGCTCAAGATCGGACAGCACGCTTTTTGTAGTCGATCCGACTTTTCTGGCAACTGCGGTTCTAAGTCCACTGTCAGAAAAGACCAATGCGTATAGGCTGCCGCGTTGCGCGACTACCACGAGGTGATTCAGGATGTCCGTGATCCCGTTTCCGGAATACCAGCTTGGCTGTCGTTTCTCGACATAGTGAACCAACGCAAAAACAGTGTCGTCCCTTTTGACCCGTGGATGCTCTGCAACAAAAAACCGTGGTCGGTCGAGTTCTTTCCTGACGG
>JAJZCS010000207.1 GCA_021829055.1 Pseudomonadota bacterium | reverse complement strand
CGAAGCATTCATCCCGATACGGCCAACTACACAATCTGTTTGTGATATTCTCGGTTATGATCCTCTTTATCTCGCAAGCGAGGGGCGCGTGGTCGCAGTCACTTCGCCAGCCTCAGCAGACGAGGTGTTGACGGCCTGGCGGTCTCTACCCGAAGGACAAGATGCCGTCATAATTGGAACAATCCGGAAAGGAACCGACCATCTTTCCAACCCGGTCGTGCTTCGAACCCGGATCGGTGGCATACGTCTTTTGCCCGAGCTCGAGGCCGATCCACTTCCGCGCATCTGCTGACCAATGCCTATTCCAGAGCCTCAGTCCGAGGCGGCCGCGTTTTTGCAAGAACTTACTGGCGCACACCCGATCGAGACGCATATTTCCGCCGTTTTCTGCGGCAACAGGCACGCTTTCAAATTGAAAAAAGCTGTTATGCTGCCTTACCTTGATTTTTCGGATCCGGTGCAAAGACTACACTCCCTACGTATGGAATTGATTCTTAACAAGACAACTGCGCCAGAAATCTATCAGCACGTGAAAGCAATATACCGTACTCCGAGCGGGAAACTTGCATTAACTGAAGATGGTCAGAATCTACCAGCCCAAGCTGTCGACTACGTCCTGCAAATGGCAAGAATTCCCGAAAACGACCTCTTCGACAATATTGCTGCTCAAGGGCCGGTAACCACTGAACTTCTCAAAGCACTGGCAGACACAGTCTTTTTCTTTCACGCTGGACTCGCTCCCATCATAAAAAAAGACTGGCCAAATGAACTCCTGCGCCTCATTGACGGGAACAGAATTGCGGCCGGACACACTAGGCTTGATTCAAAAATGCTAACGCAGTGGTACGAACTTGCTGTCGGGGCGGTCCATGCCAGATGGGCGGATTTCGCGGCACGGGGCGAAGGTGGATTCATCCGCCGTACCCACGGTGATCTACATCTCGGCAATATCTGCCTCTGGAAATCTAAGCCAACACTATTCGATGCTCTCGAGTTCGATGAAAAGCTAGCAACCATTGATACCGCCTATGATCTTGCGTTCCTGCTTATGGATCTCAATCAGCGTCTAGGCTCAGCGACAGCTAACTTGGTGTTTAATCGCATCATTGCCCGCAATGGTGACGCGGCCATGGTACCACTCTTGCCGCTCTATCTATCGCTCCGGGCAATAATCCGTGCGCACGTTACGGCGCTTTCCGGTGATCTCAGCGTCACGAATGTCTTGCTCGGATCTGCGATCAAATACCTTCAGCCGAATCCCGTGGCGCTCATCGCAATCGGTGGCCTGCCTGGAAGCGGGAAGTCCACACTCGCATACCGCTTGGCACCACGTTTTGGCAGTTCCCCAGGTGGACTAGTCCTGCGGCATGACGAAATTCGCAAACAGCTGGCCGGTTTTGCCCCGGAACGAAAACTTGACCCATCGTTCTACACTCCTGAGATGAATGATCGCGTGGAGCGGCGCAGCCTTGATCTTATGAAAGCAAGCGATTTTTCTCGCACGATTATTGTTGATGCGACATGTCGAAATCCCCTTTTTCAACAGGCCATCGAAGACGCGGCACGCGCACATAAAATTGCGTTTTTTGGATTTTGGCTTACCGCACCGTCAGCCGCGCTTGAGGAACGAGTCGGTGCGCGAAAAGCCGATGCCTCTGATGCGGATGTTACGCTATTGCGTTCTATGCTTGCCGCAGCACAGGCAGTTCCGGCGGAATGGAGGCTGATTGATACGACACAGAATGATGGCGGTTTTACAGAGATGATGTCCGTTCTGAGCACATCAAAACTGCAAGTCAATTGAATCGAGTTCGTGTTGCAGCGCCGCCCTTCGTGCAAGAAGAGCCATCTGACGACGTTCTCTGGCATGATCGACTCCGGCGATGATCCATTCTAGCCACGCGCTAAGACCATCACCTGTTAGTGCGGAGACTGCAAAAACGCCAATTGTCGGATTGACCTGACGAGCCGCTTCCAAGGCCGAATTCATATCAAAACGCACGTAAGGTAGCAAATCGATCTTGTTCAACAACATCAAATCTGCCGCATGAAACATATTTGGATATTTTAACGGTTTGTCATCGCCTTCTGTTACCGACAAAATGACAACCTTGTGTGCTTCGCCGAGATCGAAGCCCGCTGGGCATACTAGGTTGCCTACGTTCTCTATGAACAGAATCCCTCCGTCGATTGCAGGTAGATGTTCTATCGCATGGGCGATAGTATGGGCATCAAGATGGCAGGCCTTCCCCGTGTTGATTTGCCACGCGGGTACGCCTGTCGCCGAGATTCGTGCGGTATCAAGACTGGTCTGCTGGTCACCCTCGATTACCGAGACCGGAAAGCGCTTCTTGAGCACGCTAACCGCTTCGACCAGGAGCGATGTTTTGCCTGACCCTGGGCTGGAAAGGAGGTTGACCACGAAGATACCATGCTCGGTAAAGTGTGCCCTGTTCGCATCGGCATGGCTTTGGTTTGCCGCCATTATATCCTGCTCAACCTGAACGATGCGCGTCCTGGAAAGCCCAGCAGTATCGGAGTGCTCTGCGGCTCCGCCATGATCGTGATCGTGGCCATGAGTATGGTAGTTTCCGAGACCCGACGCGGTTTGCTCGCATCCACAAATTCCGCACATCACGTCACCTCGAGTTTCTTGATTTTGATCTGTGTGCCATCGAGCACTTGAAGCTGGTGGCTATCACAGTTCGGGCAGGAGTCGCCGAAACGATGGAGGTCAACGGCCATACCGCAGGGCAAACACCATGCCGTTCCGTTGACTTCCATGATGTCAAGTTTTGCGTTGTCAGCAATAGTCCCGCGCGTCATAATATCAAAATTGAACCGAATGGCGTCGCATTCCACCGAGGCAAGCGAGCCGATTTCCAGCCAAACTCTGTGAACGTGGCGGAATCCGTGCGACCCTGCTTGCTCTTCAAGAGCTTGTACCAGCCCTTCACAGAGAGCGATTTCATGCATCTCGGTCAACCTGGTCAATCGGCAGAAAATGGTTTTTTTCAGCGTCACAGTTAGGGCAATGCCACGCGCCTGGCAAATTCTCAAATGCCGTTCCAGCAGGGATCTGCCAAACGGAATCTCCCATAGTCGGGTTGTATACGTGCCAGCATATTCGGCATTCGAATTGGCGTGGCATGTTATTTTTTTTTGAGGACATCATGGATAGGCAGACTCAAGCGCCCGGATGCGGGCGGCAGATTCGACAATGTCATCTCTGGAGGCACAGGCAACGGACGGAACCGTTGCTATTTCGAGTGAATTCAGTATCAGAACATCCGCGGCGTTGTAGTACTGGACCCACCAGGTGGCAGGCAGCCGTGTGCTGCGAATGCGACAGATACCGTACCCGCCCGACAGTATGATGGCCGGGCCTTCACTGAGGCTCCTGACGAGCCAGGTCATCTCATCTTCGGTGAGAGGCAATAGCCCCAGATTGACGACATAACCAATACCAGTTTCATTAAAGGAGTTGCTCCGCGCCATAAGTTCGGTCAACACGTACGGAGCGTTGACTAGGCCCATTGGTATCGCGTCTGGCCGAGGCATAGTAATCGGCTGGCAAAAGGATGTCGCGCGTGCCTGAACAACGCTGGGTATTTCGCCGACTACCAGTCTATCCAAAAACCCATTTGTCTCAGGATCGTATGCCCGCATGCGCCATAGACCCGTATAAGCCGTTTCCTCAATCTGCCACTCGGGTTCACCCAGGATAAGCGCACTGACCTCACCATGGAGCAAAATCTCGTTAAGAAAGCGGCTCTCTTCGTCACTGAGGCTGGAAATATCTATCGCCTCAACACTTTTTCCTGCGCTGAACGCTTCGAGGCAGCTGGCAATCCTATTAACCCAGTACCTTCCACGCCCCTGCAGCGGCAACTCGGCCGGTAACGCAGGAGACGAAAACACATTCATCTCTCTTGGAATCGGCAAATATTCCGTTGCAGGATCAAAAACAGGCAAGCCGGGCAAGAGATTATTTGAGATTGGCTGGGTCACTTTACTATACCCCTACAGGTGGCACCTGGCATGGTTTAGGAAAACCTGGACATAAGCTTATTTTCTCTACGTATTCAGACCAGTCTCGCATTCGAGGAAGACTGCTCACCACGGCACCATCGTACACGAAGACAAGGGTTGGCCGGATGGTAACGCCGAAGCGCACGGCAGCGGGCGCGTCGCGATCTGGGTCTATTATGGCGCAGCGGGCATACGATC
>JAJZCS010000206.1 GCA_021829055.1 Pseudomonadota bacterium | reverse complement strand
AATTCGCAATCGAAGACTTGTACGAAAGACCGTCAGCCTTTGGATTCCACGGCGTACATAATTTGATGTGCCTGCTCTCAGATGACGAGCTTAGCGAGTTTCTAACGCACGCCCCGGATAACGTGTTCTCTGGATTTCGGATGCGGCGATTTATCAATCAAGCCCTCAAAAATCATGAATCAGATCTTGCTCGCCACGCGTTAATCAGGCGGCGCTCAAGCGTGGACTTTCAATGGAGCGAATTGCGATTGTGGTTACGGTTATATCGAGAGCAACTGTTTAGCAGACTGGTGAAAAGCCCGACACGCGAGGCGGCTATTGATCCATGAGAGCCGATCGATCACATCCTCTGGTGAGCATGGCGGCGTTCCGTCCGAGACTCTCGCCGCCAAACGCTCTCGGTTGGATGCCTACGCTCATCGGTTCACTCTCAAGCTCGCACAAGGCGCGCTCGTTTATACGCAAATCCGGCCGCAAGGAAGTTACGCTTCTGCACACTGTTTTACCTCGTGGCGATCAGCAGCGCTGCGACCTCTATCTTCGGTCGGCTGCACAACGTCGGGCGCCTTAACAGGCCGGGATCCCTCGGCAAGCCGAAGGACTCCACCCTCAGCGTGAGTGCGTTGATGTCAGGGGCGGAATCGAACCACCGATACGCGGATTTTCAACCGTACATCGGCCATAATAATTGGCTTCAAATCAATCATTTGCAGCGCTTGCCCAGCCCCAAACCCGCCTATCCCTGGCACATTCCGGGCACACCCAAATTCAACGCGGCACATTCCTGGCACACGCGCGTTCGGATCGCGGAGATGCCGAGTGCCTTAGGTCCCTGCCCAGCGCATTTTTTCTCGACCCCTGGACTCCGGGAGAGGGCTCGGTCATTTCCGCTAGTGCACCTGCCGCTAGTGGCTCCCTCCGACGCTCTCTACCCTGAATTGCCGCAGCGCCTGGGATTCGATTCCGCGCGCTCCTCGATTGTGATCACCGAGGCAAATGAGTTCGCGTGGCCGGGGCCAGACCTGCGTCCCTTGCCCGGACGCGATGACTCGACGATCGTGCGTGGGACTCTGCCACCGAAATTCTTCGCTCATGTGCGCGACAGGTTTCTGGGGCGCATCGCAGACGCCAAAGCTCAAATGGTTAAAAGGACGGACTGACCGAAACCCGCAGCTCTCCGGATTACCCGGGCGATTCAATTGCCTTTCCCCGCTGGGCCAATCCCTGCTGGAGCGGATGGCGGGCCTCATTGATTGGGCCGACCGCCGCTATCCCGATATCCATGATGCGCGTGCCTGCTTCGACGGCGCACCGGAACGAAAGAACCATGTAAGCGCCAGCTCGCCGGAATAATCAACAAGTGAGCTTGTATCGCGCAACGCGCACACCTCGCCGCGTCTGACTATGTCCGGCAAGTTGAAGGCGTGGCGGTCGGCCATTTTTGCTGTTCCCGAAGTCGAGCGGCGACAGACCGCGACTGAGCAACGCACAACCGCTGATGCGCTCGAACAGATCCGTGATCAAACCTGGGGCGTCATACGCTGAAGCGATTCGGAAATCCCGCCCTCTCTTTCCGCTCCGAGTCTTCTTACTCTCACAGCGACTCGTCAAAACATTATGCACCATCTGAATCGCGGCGCATCATGATCGCACCCAACAAAGCGTCAGATCCAACCAGGTGAAACCCCTGGCGACCAGAGGGGAACTCGTGTCGGCCTCGACCCTACACCGCACGTGACGCGCTCAGGAATACGCTTGCCAGTGGTACGCTGCGGTAGATAATGAGACACGCGGCGATTGAACCGCGAGGCACGAAGCCACTGGATTAAGCGGTCCGGTCAGAATATCGCGCGAGCGCTGAATGTAAGAGATCCGGTCCGATCAGACTGTAGGTGCAAGCATGGGAACAATTGGGTGGCGACGGAGCCGGAGTGGCATCCCGGCGATTATTTTGGCTCTCGCAATGGCAACCACCACCGTTGCCATGGCGGACACCCTCGGGCCGGCGCACTACGATGCGAGGACGAACCAGATCCTCGTGACTATTCACTACCGGGGCACCAACCCCAATCATCACTTCTCCATTCAGTGGGGCCGCTGCCGCAAGCTGCATGGTCAACTCCACGGACCGGCACCACGAGCCATCAGTCTCGGCATTCTCGATGAGCAGGGAAATGATGCCGCGAAGAAGCGCTATACCACACTCGTAAAAGTCCCGCTTGGGGGCATGTCATGTAGGCCCGCAACAGTGACTCTGTGGACGTCGCCTAATCAATACCGAAGTATTGCCATTCCGTAGCCGTCGGCGTCACCTTTCGTGACATGGGCATCATGCGCCGACCGGAATCGACGATTCGGTGATAAGGCCCCCAGCGTAGTCGCATAAATTGCATACTACGGAACTCCAATGCCATGGAGGTGAGATCGTGAAGTCCCAGATCAGCGTCCTCTGCTGGGTGCTCGTGGTATTCGCTTCTTCTGGAATCACACTGGCGGCCAACGAGCCGGCCCTGCACACAGGACCAAAAGTCACCGAAGCGATCCTCTATCGGTTCAGGGGTGGCGCGGACGGCGCTCACCCCAATCGCGGCGTCATCCTGGGCAGCGCGGGCAATCTCTACGGAATCACGCCCGGAACTCCGTTCGGGCAAAGCAACGGCTGCAAAGACTGCGGTACTGCTTTTGAGATCTCCGGCAAGACTCACGCGGAAAAGACCCTGCACAGGTTCACGGGGGGAGAGGACGGCGCCAATCCGGGTGCCGGCCTGATCTTCGACAGTGAGGGCAACCTCTATGGCACAACAGAATTCGGCGGCCCAAACTGCACGCGCTGGGTGGCTTCCGGTTGCGGGACGGTGTTCGAGATCGCCGCACAAGCCGTGACCCGATGCGAGACCCTCTGCGGCACCCGGTTCCAAATCTCTGATCGGGTTCACGCTGAAACCATCCTGTGGTCTTTTCCCCCGAACGGAGGCTCGTGGCCAACGGGCGGGGTGATCATGGATGCCGCCGGCAATCTCTACGGCACGACATCCACCGGTAGGTGCCCCAATGGCCACTATGGATGCGGCACCGTATTTGAGATTCCCGGCGGCAGCCGCGGAGCCATTGTTCTTCACACGTTCGCAGGGGGCGGGGACGCAGATGGCTTCCCTAAGCGTCGTTTAGTCATGGACCAGCATGGGAATCTTTACGGAATGACTTGGTCGAGTAACCTTCAAAACCCTTTCAGTGGCATCGTGTTTGAAATCTTCGCTGGCACTCATAAGGAGAAGACGTTGCATAGGTTTGCAGGTGGGCCCCCGGATGGCAATTTGATCATTGACAGAAAGGGCGATCTGTTCGGGACTACACAGTGGGGCGGAGGATTCTGTAATGCCGGCGGTAGCCCCGGCACTGATGCCATGGGTTGCGGCGTTGTGTTCGAGATTGCAGCGGGAACCAGCAAAGAGACGATTGTATACCGGTTCAAGGGCGGCAGAGACGGGATGGAGCCTGACGGCTTGGTCATGGACAGCGCTGGAAACCTCTACGGCACAACATCCAGCGGGGGCAGCGGTTGCGGCAGGTACGGCTGCGGCACGGTTTTCGAGATCCCGTCCGGAACCCGCAAGAAGAGAACTTTGTATCGATTCAAAGGTGGCCGCGATGGGGCGACCCCCGAGGGCCCCCTTGTCATGGATCGCGCCGACAATCTTTACGGAACCACATTCAAAGGTGGCGAGAACTGCGCGACGGAAGCGGATCTCGGCCCCGGGTGCGGGACGGTATACGAGATCATTCGCCAGTAGTCACAGACGACTGAGGATGTCGACCGCCCTGCATAAGTCGGAAGTCTAGACAGTCCGAAACTATGACTCGATGTTGTTTTCGAGTTGGGCCAACAACGCTTGAGCTTATCCCCGTAATTTATCCAATTGCCTCTTCAAGGGTCCGCCTCCGTACCCCATCGTCTCAAGAATTGAGGCCTCCTGAAAGCCGTGGCGGATCATCAGCCGAGCGGTGATCCGCCCCACCGCTGCGCCTCCTCGTCAGATGCCTCCGTCATCTCAAACTGTGCGAAGCGAAGTGCCAGCTTCGGAAGAACGAGCAGAGTGAGCGCAGTCGAGCTAAACTGGAGTTGTTCCCGCGTGCCCGAGAAAATTCGTTTCTGATCAAACAGATGACGGATTCTCGTGTGTGAGCTGAGTGGCTACACGGTGATGTGCTGCAGCAATTGCAAGGCGCGGTATTGGG
>JAJZCS010000205.1 GCA_021829055.1 Pseudomonadota bacterium | reverse complement strand
TCGCCACCAAGTGGACCCTGATCGCTCTGGCCTGCAACTGCAGGCGCATCCAGCGCCTGTAGGTGACCTGACTGGGTCGCCGCATCGCCATCGGTGAACAGCCCGGCCGTAGGCGATGACCCGAACCCGACAGGCTGCTAGGCAAATACAGGAATTTTGTATTTCATCTAGTTAAGACTTCGCGTTAAGCAGAAGGTTGACGGTGGACGATACGTGGCGGTATGCACATGTGCAACGCGCTTTTTTTCCCATCCGTAGCTACTCAGCAGTTGCGGAACGGGTCAACCCGGTAGGCAACAGCGGTAAGCGTAAGGCCTTCAGCTGGGGCGGTTGGGCCGGCAGCCGTGCGATCACGGGCGGCGAGAATATCGGTCATCTTTGTTATAGGCCACGTACCTTCACCAATAAGCTTGAGCGTACCAACCATGTTGCGCACCTGATGATGAAGAAAACTACGGGCTACAACTTCAATAACAAGTTTTTGCTCGGAGCGGTGTACGGTTAGCGTGCTGAGCGTACGTATGGGGGAGTTAGCTTGGCAGGCGGCGGCCCGGAACGAAGAGAAATCGTGTCGGCCGACCAAAATTTGCGCCGCAGTGTGCATGGCTTCCGCATCAAGTGATTGCTTCACATGCCAGACAAAGCCAGAGTCGTGCGCTGGTCGTGCTCTGCGATTTAAAATTACATAACGATAGCGGCGCTCAGTCGCCGAGAAGCGGGGATGCCAGTCTGGATCTGTTACGTGTGCTGCTTCAAGCACCACGACCCGGTGTGGCTTCAGGTGGAAATTCAAGGCGTCGGCAACCGTGTGAGGGGCTAAATGATCCGGAAGGTCAATGCTGGCAACCTGAGCTTCCGCATGCACCCCAGCGTCGGTACGGCCGGCCACCACGGCACTAGGGATTGAACCACCGTTAAGTGCGGCGGCCGCGCGCTCAAGTACCTCCTGGATGGAAACACCATTGTCTTGGCGCTGCCAGCCGACGAAGCCGGTTCCGTCATACTCGAGTTTGAGGGCAAAACGCATGACTGCGTGATCAGTTGAGGCGTGTGCCGCTTGGCACCGGGTGGCCACGAAGGAAATCGTCGCTTTCGAGAGCTGCTCTTCCCGCTCGTTGCAGCTTCGTGACGCGAAGGGACCGGGAACCGCACGCGATTGTCAGATGATCGTCAATGGCTACGCCTGGCTCCCCAATCATGTCGATTACCGTCCCCTCAAGGATCTTGATAGGTTCTCCTTCAAGCCTAGCCAGAGTCCCTGGCCATGGGGTAAAAGCACGAATGCGGCGTTCGATGACCTCGGCCGAAGCCGTCCAGTCGATCACCGCATCGGCTCGGCTGAGTTTGGGAGCGTACGTCGCTTCTTCGTCACGTTGTGGGGTGGGCTTTGGAAACTGCACAAGGACGCGAAGCAGAAGCTCAGCACCGAGTGCAGCGAGCGTGTCGTGGACACTCGCGGCGGTGGCATTCGCACTGAGAGGGACGGATTCGGCGAGCAAAATCGGTCCCCTATCAAGATCAGGGTCCATTTGCATGATTGTTACGCCGGTTTTGACGTCGCCCGCGAGAATGGCCGCTTGGATCGGCGCCGCACCGCGCCAGCGTGGAAGCAGACTGGCATGAACATTGATGCAGCCGTGTTTAGGTAGGTTGAGAATTTGCTCTGGCAGCATCAGGCCATATGCTGTGACAATCACGGCGTCGAGGTCGAGGGCAGAAAGAAACGCTTCCTCGTCATCATTGCCTCGCAGCTTTGCAGGAGTACGGACGGGAAGGCCAAGATTTTCAGCGGCGCGATGTACCGGCGATCGCATTTCGTGCTGTCCGCGCCCCGCTCGTTTTGGTGCTTGAGTGTAGACTGCAGCAATGTCATGTCCCGCCGCATAAAGCGCCTTTAGCGTCGGCACTGCGAAGACGGGTGTTCCCATGAAGGCTAGGCGCATCGCGTTCCTCGATTCTCGCGTTGCTCCTTGGCAAGCTTGCGCAACAGGATATTCCGTTTGAGGGCAGAAAGGTGGTCAATGAAAAGAATGCCATCGAGATGATCGATTTCGTGCTGGATGCATGCGGCGAGGAGGTCGTCGGCCTCGATGCGGCGTTTGGTTCCCACTTCGTCCTCATACACGGTGGTGATCCGCGCCGGTCGAGTAACCTCCGCATATTGGCCAGGGAGAGATAGACAGCCTTCTTCGCGCGTCGCGAGATCCTGGCTGACCGCAACGATCTCGGGGTTGATAAGGACGCGCGGTTCGCGCGCGTTGTCCGGGCCGAGATCCATCACAAACATACGAAGTGAAATCCCGATCTGCGGTGCTGCAAGACCGATCCCCGGCGCTCGATACATTGCCGCGAACATGCCGGAAACAATGTTCCCGATCCGATCTCGATCCGAATCGAGGACAGGCCGAGCCCGTAGGCGCAGGCGCTTGTCGGGGACAATAAGAATATCCGGCGTCTGCTCCATCGCCGCTACCAAGTTTGCGCTCATGTTCACGATTTAGCTGTCAAGAGTGGCGGATTCAATCGCCGCTAGGCTAAACTGGTGCGCGGCGGCGGTTACTTGTACTAGCGACTCGGGCGTACCATGTTGATGACGCTGGAGGCCGATTCGGCTCCAGCGCGTCTCGCTCTCAAGGAGGAGGCTCAATGAGCACAAGGGTATTTACGTCGCCGTTATTTCTCGGTTTTGACCATCTGGAGCAGATGATCGAACGTGCCGCGAAAACCTCGTCGGAAGGCTATCCACCGTATAATATCGAGCAGCTTAGTTCGATATGCTTGCGCATTACCGTAGCTGTGGCGGGATTTACGATGGATGATTTGCAGATTACCCAAGAGGATAATCAGCTGGTGATTCGTGGTCGGCAGAATGACGATCATCAAGGCCGTATTTTCTTGCATCGCGGGATTGCGGCACGTCAGTTTCAGCGTGCTTTCGTTCTCGCGGAAGGGATAGAGGTTCGGGGAGCGTGGCTGGATAATGGGCTATTGCACGTTGATCTGGTCCGACCACTTCCTGAAACGAAGATTCGCACCATTGCGATCAGGAAAGGCGCCAACGATCCTCCCCAACCGCCCGCGATTGACGGAGGTCAGCATACAGTGTCGTCCAATGATGACTGCTAATGGTGATGACGGAGGTAAATAATGAATATCAAAATTCATGATGACGACACTAGGGAAACCTTGCCAATCGCCTTGTTCGATCTGCATCAAATCAGCGTTGAGCAGCTTGCCGAGCTTGGTGTACAGCAGATTGCCTACGTGCGCCCCGTGCTGACGGCTCAAGGCGCGGCATTTGGCGTTTTTGCAGCGAACGGTGCACCACTGGCGGTCGCGGATAGCGAAGAACTGGCGCGTGCGGCGATTATGCAGAGCGACATGGCACCTCTTTCCGTGCACTGATTTTTCTAGCGTTGGTCTTGTACCAGCCGCCGAATTTTCTGACTCGCAGGGGATTCCCTCGGCTCGGTTGGATGTGATTCGGTGTCTCCCATTGGTTTAACGGTGGGGCGTGTGATGGCTGTTGCGGTTGCGATTACCAATTTGGACTACACTGCGTCGGATCTGCGCCGGTTGATGTCGAAAGAGCGAGATGGCGAGGTTGTCGGGTGTTTATGTGCGCTGGCTCTGGTGCTTGAAGGCCATTCACGGACGTTACCCGCCGATCCAGAGCGGGCTGGATCGCCAGACGTTGCGCGATTGGGTGCATCGCCACAACGAGGGCGGCATTGCGGCGCTCGCTTCCGGCAAAAGCACCGGCCGCGGGCCGAAGTTGAACGCTGCCGAGATGGCTCGGCTTAATGACCTGGTGGTCATAGGTCCCGACCCTGAGATCGATGGTGTTGTGCGCTCGAGATGTATCCGATCTACGGGCTCAGATTGCGCGCCGTTTTTCGGTGGAGGTGCCGGAACGCACAGTTGCCAAATGGCGGTGCCGGTTGCGCTTGACACGGCTGCAACCACGGCCCTTTCATCCGCGGCAGGACCTGGCCGGGGCAGGAGGAATTTAAGAAAACTTTCGCCGCCTGGTGCAAGAAGCCTTGCCCGCTTCAGCTAAGGGCAAGGCGATTGAGGTCTGGTTCTCTGACGAAGCCCGCGTTGGGCAGAAAGGTTCGATGGGGTATGTCCGGGCGCCGATCGGCTCGCGCCCGCCGATGGTACGCGGCACGCGTCATGATTCCGTTCACATCTTCGGGGCCCTCTGTCCGGCCCGTGGCATCGGCGCTGACATCATCATGCCGGACGTCAATACCGAAGCGATGAA
>JAJZCS010000204.1 GCA_021829055.1 Pseudomonadota bacterium | reverse complement strand
TCGCCAGGCTTTATAACGACAAACGCCACCGGCCTCTCGCCCCAACGTTCGTCCGTGCCCCCTACCACGGCAACCTCCAGAACCGAGGGGTGCGTCATAATGATACCTCCCACGATTCGGATCAACACGTCCGCAGTTCGTCCACCCATTCCTCTGTCGCAAACATCAAAGCATTATTAATTAGATATACGATCACAGAGGTCTATTCTACAGTTTATATGCGCAGAGGATAAGACACGCAAATGATTCCATCACGAAAGTTGACAACGGATACAGGCCCGCTTCACCAATCTCACATAAAGGAAGAACGCGATCCCGAAAGGCAAACGTTTCGTAAACGTTATCGCGGATGCTGGCGCTGCCGTATGTCGACGCCGCACGTACACATGAACAGTGCGGAATGCGTCGTCGTAACCTAGGCCGTTAAGCCAGAAAGACATTGCTTACCCTGCGACGATAACAAGGATTATGTGTGCAATTCAAGACCTGCGAGGGCAGGCAGATTTCAGGACAAGGAGCTTGCATCCGCGCCCGGATGTCTCTTCACAATCGCATGACGATCATTTCGTTTTGGTGCGCCGGCATACAATGCGTACATAATAGATAAATGATGCTTTCACACTTCAGATACGAAGCACCGTTGGCCTGGTGATGAAGGCACAGCACGATATCGCCATTGGCGATAACGCCGCAAAAAAACTCGGTCTGATCTCAAGCGGTACCGCCAGAGTATCAATCAGATCCTGTTAGGGTGTATCGTCGCCATTCCGGGGTTACCAGCCGATCGTGACGAGTATCAATCTGCACAGCAACAAGTCGTAACAAACGTGATATACAGGCCTTCCCTGACGCTTTTTGTATTTGTTTTCTACTAAGTCATTTTCAAAATATCTTGACTAGCCAGCATTGACGATGTGATCCAGCCTACAATCAGAAACTTATGAGGAAGGTCATTACTCCCGCCGCACACCAGCAATGCGTGCCCGTAGTGCACGCTTATCAACCTTACCAACTGAAGTTTTCTCCAGCGCGTCAACAAAGATGATTCGGTCAGGAACGGCGTGTCGCGAGATCTGGTCTGTTTCACTGCGAGCTCGAACCTTGGCGCGGATCTCTTGCTCGTCGGGAACTGCGCCAGGCTTTATAACGACAAACGCCACCGGCCTCTCGCCCCAACGTTCGTCCGTGCCCCCTACCACGGCAACCTCCAGAACCGAGGGGTGCGTCATAATGATACCTTCCACATCCATCGACGAGATCCATTCTCCTCCGCTTTTGATAACGTCTTTTACGCGATCGATGATACGCAGGTAACCGTTCTCGTCGACTGCACCGATATCTCCGGTATGCATCCAGCCGCCCCGCCATAACGCGTCAGATGCTGACGTATCACCGACATAGT
The DNA here is from genome assembly GCA_021829055.1 of Pseudomonadota bacterium. Taxonomy (GTDB): domain Bacteria; phylum Pseudomonadota; class Alphaproteobacteria; order Acetobacterales; family Acetobacteraceae; genus Acidiphilium. The sequence goes on along the minus strand of JAJZCS010000204.1, from coordinate 2,878 downwards.
AAGGCGTAAGGTAAGGCGCGCGTACGACCACCTCACCAACCGATTTTCCGTCGCGAGGCACATCTCGCATATGTTCATCCACAATTCGCAGATCGACCAGTGCCGCAGGCATTCCCGCGGAGAGCCGTAGTCCGATCTCCATCTCACGTCGGTCGGGCGCGGCATCAAGTAGATCTCCACGCAACTGTGTCAGGGTTATTAACGGGCATGTCTCCGACATTCCGTATGCCGAAAAAATATCGATCCCGCGCGACAACGCTGCTTCACACAAACTGCGCGACAGTGCCGAACCGCCAATGATCACGTGCCAACCAGAAAGATCGAGATTTTGCGCCGCGGGCGCACTTAGAATCATATGCATGATCGCTGGCACGCAATGTGAAACCGTCACGCGCTCAGTTGCGAGCAGTCTCAGGACCGTCTCAGGCACAAAACGCCCTACATAAACTTGCTGCATTCCCATCATCGTCGCCGCATAGGGTATCCCCCAAGCGTGCACATGAAACATGGGAGTTAGCGGCATATAGACATCTTCACGTGAAAATTTTGCGTTCAACCCGGCCATTGCGAGTGTTGACATGATCCCGAGCGTGTGGAGCACCACCTGCCGGTGGGTAAAAACTACACCTTTCGGCATCCCGGTTGTTCCGGTTGTATAAAAGGTTGTTGCCTCTGTGTTTTCATCAAAATCGGGGAATTGATGCAGTGTTGCACCGACTATTAGCGCCTCATATTCGCCTGCGAAACCCTCCGGAATCTGCGGATCCGGCTCGTCGCTCAACAACACAACCACTCTCACAGTTGGAAGCATCTCGCGAACTTTTGCCAAAAGCGGAAGAAAATCACTGTGAATTAGAAGGATTTCAGCACCTGAATGGTGGATCGTGTATGCTATCTGCTCAGGCCTGAGCCGTATATTGACAGTCATCAGGACCGCCCCAGACATGGGTATGGCAAAGTACGCCTCAAGATAACGATGGCTGTCCCAGTCCATCACCGCGATCCTGCTTCCTATTCCCGCTCCGAACGCTGCGAGCACACCACCCAGACGTTGTACCCGTTCCACAAATTGCGGATATGTAAAACGTTGGTCGCCCCGATAGACGATTTCCCGTCTGCTCGCCTGCGCCATTGGCATCTTCAAAAGCTGCTTGATAAGCAACGGATAGGCATACGCGTTCATCGCGATTTCCTCCTGTCTTGCGGATATTGGATAGAATTTGCTCCGGTTGCGTCAACCCCTTAACCCACCGAACCTCCACACAGAGGCGGCCGGTAAATTCGGACAGGTCGATAAGTGGAAAATCTGCCTGCGCACGGCCAGGATGCCGCGGATCGGGAGGGACCATGACGAGACGAGCACGACAGACACACGGTCCGGCCGTCAAGGCGAAGGTGATATTAGCGGCCCTCAAGGGCGAGAAGACGTTCGCCGAGTTGGCGCAGCACTATGACGTGCATCCGAACCAGACCACGGCCTGGAAAGCCCAACTGGCGGAGAGGGTGCCGCCGGGGTATTCGGCTCCGGTCCTGTGGGGAACCCAGGGGCGCCGGCGGTGGTCTGCACGCCAAGATCGGCGAACTGACGCTGGAGAACGATTTTTTGTCTGGTGCGCTCAGCAAAGCCGGCCTGCTGAGCGCAAAGCGATGATCGACCGGGGCCGCGGACTGCTGCTGGCACGGCAGGCGACCTTGCTGACGCTGAGCCGCAGCAGCCTCTACTACGAGCCGAGAGCGGTACCGGCAGCCGACCCCTCGCGGTCCATGCGACGGATCGACGCGCTGTACCTGGAGTATCCGTTCGCCGGCAACCGGATGCTGCGTGACCCGCTGCGCGGCGAGGGCGTCGTGATTGGCCGGGAGCGGGTCGCCACGATGATGCGGCGCATGTGGGGGTCTCGAAGGGTACTGTATCGCCGCCCCAACACGTCCAAGCCCGCGCCGGGGCACAAGATCTAGTCACCTGTGAAAAATTGAACGTTGCTGATCTGGCCGTGAATTTTTCACGTTTGGCCATATTGGGGTTTGCAAGGTCTTGGGTGGCCCGAGCGGAAAGACGTTGCAAAACCGTTGGAGCGTTGCGCGGTCGTCGCGATCGTGATTCTCTCCCTTTCATGTCGAACATCATGCGTTGGGTATGGAGGAGAGAATGCCGCTGAAGCTGAATGCACCGCGGGATGATCTCGAACTGTTTCGCTTGCGGCTGGAGAAGATCATCGACCAGCGGCATCCTCTGGCCGGGCTGATCGACTGGCGGGTTTTCGAGGAACGCTTCGGCGCGCTCTACGCCGAGGCGGCAGGCGTCCGGCGCTGCCGACCCGGCTGATGGTAGCGCTGCATCTGCTCAAGCACATGGATGGGTTGTCCGACGAAGCGATTGGTGCGCGCTATCTCGACAGTCCCTATATCCAGGCATTCTGCGGCGAGACGTATTTCCAGCACGGCTTGCCGCTCGATCGATCCTCGATGACGCGCTGGTCGCGCGGGGCGGAAGGCAGGGCTGTTCAACACTTTGGTATAGCTATGAGTGAGAGCAGGTGACGGATGCCTGCAAGTGCTGCACGGTATCGGTCCTGGCTGAGGGTTCCGGTCGTGCTTGCCATGAGGATATTGAAACCGAAGCTGCGCAGACCTGCGAAGATGTTTGGATTGTTTCGAATGCGGGACTGGTCTTCGCCCATGGTGACGTCACGCGCGTAATGGGAGGTATTTTCGATCGCCCAATGCGCGCGGGTGGCCCCAGCGGCACGAGAGCCGCAAGGGCAAGGTCAGCAACGGCGTCCTCGTGACGGACAACCACGGGACCGGACAACTGCTGTTCGGGGTGGTGACGGACATCGCGGAAGCGTGCGCGGAGAGCCGGGCAAAGTACGAACCG
>JAJZCS010000203.1 GCA_021829055.1 Pseudomonadota bacterium | reverse complement strand
GATCGGGGCCGAGAACATTTTGCAGGAGATGTGGCTGATTGTAAAAGCGCTCAGCCAGCTTGAAGGTGAAAATGATGTTTTGCCCTTGCGGATCGGTCCGCGGATCCGTGCGGCCGAAGCGCAGGCCCCTCGCTTGCAGCACTTCCCACCAGGGTATCCGACGGTTGGCAGCAGCCCCAAGTTGTTTCGCAAATCGGGATCTGGGACTGTAGGCAATGACCATCGCGGTACTGGCAATCGGCACAGCGGAAGTAATTTTTTCTGCCTTCTTGACAACATTGATCGGCCCTGGCGTGATCGAGATGAAAACGTCGGGAAGCATGGTGCCAGCGGCGATTTGCTGGGCAAGGGCGAAGGCGCCTTCGCCGATTCCGTGGAAGGCCGCACCCGTTTCTCTTTTGAACTCCGGGCCGAATCCCTCATTCATGAGGACGCCCATGGACCCGGCAAACGCCACGGTGAGCGGAGGCTTTGCTGCTTGCGCGATTACCGGCGCGGCGGCTGAAACCGCCGCTACAACGATCGCCCCGCCAAAAGTTCGTCCGAGATCACGTCGGGGAACCTGCATCATATCCTCCTGAACTGGTTACGCGCTGCTGCAGCCATTGCAGCGACATCAATATGTTCAGTTGGCTATATCGTCAACCGATATGTGATAATGGCTATATCGATCAAATGTCCTCGCAACCTTCAGACGAATCGGCAGGGCGCGCCAGACAAAATCCCGTATCGTTATGCATTCGGCTCGGGTATGGGCGCTGGAGGTTCGGCGCGTGGCTGGTGCACCTAACAATCGAAAAAAACAGCGATAATGCTTTGCAGGGTTTGGTGTAAGGTGTGTTAAGGTAGTTGCGACGAGGCGCCGTCCCATTGGAAGATATTTTAAGCGCTGCAACCGCTTACGTGTGGACGGGGAAGGCAATGATCGAAGCCGCTCTTTAAGATGCGGAAGGGCTGATATACTGCACAGAAAATCGCACGAAGACGGCGGATTTATGCGTCAAGCACGGCGATTCGGACACGACGTTCGGTAATTGCTGGGCTAATTAATGTTAGCATGGAGGTCGGGGGACGGTCCAGCGCATGAAGACTGCTCAAGGGCGGCTGAACGGTCTCCTGGCGGCTATGCTGGGCAATGCATGCCGAGGCCACCACGAAAAAAATAGTTCTGATCTCCGCTTGGTACCCACGGGGAGGCGGACGATGAAATCCACGAAGCTCTGAAAGGTACAATGGGGCACCGTCGTTGCCCGCCAGGTTAGCGGCTCAGATTATGGTAGAAACCCCAGCCCATGATGGCAAGCATAATGACGATATAAATGCGTAATCCCCAGAACACCGCCTGTTGCCAGCGGCGCAACATCACGCGCTCAATCTGCATCGGCGGTGTGAGCCAGTTCTCGGCCTCCGCCAAAGCGGCGATGGCGTCAGTGTTGTCATCGTCATAGTTGGCCATGGCTTGCCTCAAAACGCTTTCGGGAAAACAGTTACAAGGCCGTATAGGCCGTTGCACACGATTAGCAGCACCATCACGCCGATGGACAACGTATTGCGCAGCGGTGAGTTTACATGCTCGCCAAGCAGCTGGCGGTCATTGAGCAGCATGAGCAGGAAAAGCATCGCGGCCGGCATGAAGACGGTCGCGATCACCTGGACGGTGAGATTGAGGAACCCAACCGGCACATGCGGGAGCATCAGCACGCCGGCGGCCAGCGCCGTGCCCGCGATGGCGGGGGCATAGAAGGGCAACGCTTGCATCGGCCCCAAATTGATCGAACGTGGCAGATCAAACGCCTCACCAATAGCCCAGGCGGTACTGGCGGTGATAACAATGCCGGCGATCAACCCCGCTTCGACCAATCCTAAGGCGAAGATGATCATTGCTGTGCGACTTACACGACTACCGATGGCGGTCAGCACATCGCTGTCGTGCAGCGAGGCGGCATTCGGAAGGCCATGGAGATACTGGGCCGCTAACGCGATAATAGCCGCGGCTACCAGCACCATACCAATTACACCGAGCATGAGGTCACGGCGGCTCGCAGAAATGTCCTGTGGCAGCAGGCCCTTGTCGACCACGCATGATTGCTGGAAGAAGAGTTGCCAAGGAGCGATGGTCGTGCCGATATTGGCCGAGACGAGAATCAGGAACGTGGCCGAAAGCAGTCCGCCCGGCAACTTCCAGCCTTGCCCCACGAAGGTATGACCTATGGCACTCCAATCCGGATGGGCGCTCAGCACTAGTGGGATGAAAACGAGGTTTAACGCCGCGACGAACAACGAGATCCGCTCCCAGCTATAGTATTGGAGGAACAGCAGGATACCGGTGATGAAGGTGAAGGCGAGTGGAATCGTAATCAGGTAGGAAACCCCGAACACCGCGCTGGCGACGCGGATGCCGATGAACTCGGTCATCAGCGTGAGGATATTGGCGGCAACAAGATCGACGAGGGAAAATGCTCCCCAGAAGGCCCCATAGCGTTTCCAGATCATTTCGGCATGGCCGCGCCTTGTGACGGTGCCCAAGCGGATAGTCATCTCCTGCACCAGGTAGGCAATGAAACCCAGCGGCACCAACAATGGGAGGAACAAGCTGAACCCGTAGGCCGCGCCGGTCTGCGCGTAGGTGACAACGCCGCCGGCGTCATTGTCACCGAGCATGACCAGCAGGCCAGGGCCGATCAGGGCAAGGCCCAATGTCAGGCGATTGGTGAAGGTCCTAGGAGCAGTGCGGAGCTTGGCGATGCGTAGCCTGTCACGGAGCCGAGCCTCCAGCCCTTCGGGCACGGAAATCGCAGGCGCATGGAGGGGCAGCACGCGGTGATACTTGGCAGACATGAGGACGACTCCGAAGCAGATCGGCTGAAAGCGAGGTCGGCTGGAGTGTCAACGTTCCACACGAAACTCCGGCGCATCAAGCAGCTTCCAGACGAGTTTCTTGCGCCCAGTCGTCTCATCGCGACGCCATGTAGCAACGATGCGGCGACGTGGTGGCAAGGTGGTGAACCCCACATGGAGACTGGAACGCGCTCCGGGGCGCACATCAATCTTGCGGAAGAACATGTCGATCCCTCCCTCGAGGTTTGGTGCTTGGGCAAACTGGGAAGGATAGACTTAAGAATCAGCGGCCTGTGTGCGCCAATCCTTCAGGATATCCATCCCGGATAGAACGGCAGACCAGGGTTTGTGGGCAGACAGGCGCTAAGAAGCGCCTACTGTCACTCTCCGATGTCTGCTCGGTAGATCGCGGGTTCATGTGATCCTGCCAAAAGGTTGAAGGGTACCATCGGTGCTGTGCATCGTTGGTGGTTGTCACATATACCCATAAGGGTATAAAGTCAAGGTCGTCATGAGATACGCGGAAACTGAAAAACGCAAGCTCGTGCATCGGTTAAGCCGGATACGCGGGCAGCTTGCTGCCATGCAAGCTGCCCTAGACGATGAAGCCTCTTGCAGCTCCTTGCTGCAGCAGGCGGTGGCTTGCCGTGGCGCCATTGACGGATTCATTGGCACGGTGATTGAGCACCACGTACGCCAGCATGTGGCCAGCCCGGCGGCGACAGATGAGGATCGTGTCTTTGCTGCCGAGGAGTTGATTAAGGTCGTGCATACGTACCTGACGTGAACAGCCCGTTCTCCAGAACACGCATGAATCTGCGTGCAGTTGATTAAAGTGACACGATGAGCTTGCTGTCCACCCGCAAGATATCCGCCTTATTGACGGTGCAGAAACTGTCATGGACGCTGTTTGGAAACCGGGGAAGCGGTCCGGCTTCTCGAAGAACGGCCGTGCGCGCCCTCAATGTCAATGGTGGTCTCCTGTACCGCAAACTTGGTCGCGTCGACCATCCGCAAGCATTGCATCCTGCTTGATGCCATCTAACTGCCGATGCAAGCTGGCATCCGCGGGTGCAGGCAAAGCTGAATTACTCGGCTACCCGGGTTAAGTGTGTATCTGGCGGGTTGATCAGCGAGCGCTATCAAACCCCAATATCGGATTTGGTCTTGACGCCGGAGGCGCGGGCAACAGGGACACTATCTAGTCAACTCAGCCAACCTTTTCATTTTGGAGCAGATAAGTCAGATTCAGTAAGAGTTTAAGTAAACCATTTATTAAAGCCTCTTTTGTCATAGGAAAACACGCCTAACGCACGGAACGTGGGGCGCAGGGCTCGCGCACATGGTTGCGCACCGTCGATTCCGCCACCGATACGCCGAGAAACTCGGTCAGGATCCGCCGGTATATCCGCCGCGCCGTATGCCCCCTTGTCAATCCGAGGCATGGTTTGTG
>JAJZCS010000202.1 GCA_021829055.1 Pseudomonadota bacterium | reverse complement strand
GCTTCTTCAAGCAGTTTTCCTTTCCTGGCGGCATAGGTAGCCATGCTACACCTGAAACGCCCGGTAGCCTCCACGAGGGAGGAGAACTGGGCTATTCGATTTCGCATGCTTATGGAACGGTGTTTGATAATCCGGATCTGATTACGCTGGTGGTGGTTGGTGACGGTGAAGCGGAAACTGGCCCGCTTGCAACGTCGTGGCATAGCAACAAGTTTCTGAATCCAATAACTGATGGCGCCGTTTTGCCCATTTTGCATTTGAATGGCTACAAGATTAACAACCCGACCATTCTCGCACGGATTAGTCACGCGGAGCTCGAGTCGCTTTTTGTGGGCTATGGCTATACCCCGTATTTCCTGGAGGGCAGCGATCGGGAAACCATGCATCAGGCGATGGCGGCAACTATGGAACACTGCGTTAATGAGATCCAACGCTACCAGCGAGAGGCGAGAGCTAGCAGGGTCGCATTCCGGCCGCGTTGGCCGATAATCATTTTACGAAGTCCAAAGGGTTGGACGGCGCCTCGTGAGGTTGATGGTCATTATCTTGAAGGCTTCTGGCGCGCGCACCAGATTCCAATAGCCGATGTTGCGACAAATCAGGACCATTTAAGGTTGCTCGAAACCTGGATGCGGAGCTACAATCCTGATCGTCACTTCGATACGACTGGACGTCTAGTTCCAGAACTCAGAGAGCTTGCCCCAAAAGGAGAACGGCGCATGAGCGCCAATCCTATTGCTAACGGCGGAGCACACCGCCGTCCGTTAGACATGCCCGAGTTTTCTGAAAGCGCTGTGAAGATTGAACATCCTGGGGTAACTCGAGTCGGCAATGTCCCCCGCCTTGGCTTATTTCTTCGCGAGGTCATCCGCCAGAACCCCACAAGGTTTCGGCTCTTTGGTCCAGACGAAACCGAGTCAAACAAACTCGAAGCCGTCTACGAGGTCGGTAAGAAGGTCTGGATGGCAGAAACCTTTCCGGAGGATGCTGACGGTGGAGAACTTGCTGCTGCCGGAAGGGTAATGGAAATGCTCAGTGAGCATACGGTTGAAGGATGGCTTGAAGGCTACCTTTTAAGCGGCCGCTACGGCCTGATCAACAGCTATGAGCCTTTCATTCATATTATTGATTCCATGTTTAACCAGCACGCCAAGTGGCTCGAGAAAATCAACGAAATTCCTTGGCGCGCAAAAATTGCTTCGCTCAATTTGCTTGTGACTGCGCTAGTCTGGCGTCAGGACCATAATGGATTCACTCACCAAGATCCAGGCTTTCTGGATGTTGTCGCCAACAAAAGTCCGGAAGTGGTACGTATCTATCTCCCGCCTGACGCCAACTGCCTCCTGTCTGTCGCAGATCATTGCCTGCGAAGCGAAAACTACGTTAACGTTATTGTTTCGGATAAACAGACGCATCTTCAATATCTAAACATGGACGCGGCAATTGCCCACTGCACAAAAGGAATTGGGATCTGGGACTGGGCCAGCAACGATCAGGGAACAGAACCCGACGTCGTTATGGCCAGTTGTGGCGATGTTCCAACTGGAGAATCTCTTGCCGCTACGGCAATTCTTCGCTGCTATCTCAAGGGTGTACGAATTCGGTTTGTGAATGTCGTTGACCTGTTCAGACTGGTGCCGAATACCGAGCATCCACATGGTATGGCTGATGACGAATTTGAATCGGTGTTTACGAACGACAAACCTGTGATTTTCAATTTCCATTCATACCCTTGGCTGATTCATCGCCTCACTTATCGCAGGTCGGGCCAACATCGTATCCACGTCCGCGGATATAAAGAAAAAGGCAACATAAACACTCCTTTGGAATTGGCGATCCGTAATCAGACCGACCGCTTCAGCTTGGCGATCGACGCAATCGATCGGATGCCAAGGTTTCAGGAAACAGGTAAAAGCGTTCGTGACGTCTTGTTAGACTGGCAAATTGAGTGCATTCGCCATGCATGTGAGTACGGCGTTGATCCGGAAGAACTTGCCAACTGGACATGGGATGGTGACCATGGTAGGCGCACGATGCCGCTTTAAGGGGAGGCGTGCTATTGATGTGTTGCAAGCACTCGGAACCACCAGACTCTTTTGATTTTGAGTATCTAATGTGTTGCCGGTGTAGCAACGGACCTTAACAAGTTGATTGCGTGGCGGGTACTGAGCCCGACGTTGTCGAGGCGCGTGGCAAAATAGGACGTCCGGCCAATTCTGCAGGTGGAACCTGCACGGCGAGAGCAATTTCCTTTAGGGCGTCTTGTCCCAACGTTTCTTTGGAAAGAAGATCCGCCGCTGCGCGTTCAAGCAGGCGGCGATTAAGTTGGAGGATCACTCGTGCCCTACCAAATGCTTCATCAAGCAATGCACGTACAGCCTCATCGATTTGGTCGGCCGTGTGTTCGCCGTAGCGGCGTGGCTGGAAGTCCAAGGCGTGTGTGGTTCCAAGGAAGCTCGAACTTTCTGGCTCGTACGAGACAACGCCTAGCGCATCATCCATACCATAACGCATCACCATATTGCGTGCAATTTCTGTTGCTTTGGAAAAATCATCAGCGGCACCTGTGGAAACTTCGTCGAATATTACCGCCTCCGCAGCGCGCCCAGCTAACAGAACAGCCATTCGGTCGCGCAATTCGCGCCGATCCATTAAATAGCGGTCTTCCAGAGGCCGCTGCATGGTATAGCCGAGCGCCGCGACGCCATGGGGAATGATGGTGATCTTTTGCACGGGATCAAGTCCTGGCAGGGCCATGGCCACAAGTGCGTGGCCCATTTCATGATGCGCGACGATGTCGCGCTCGTGAGGGTTGATGAGCCGGTTGCGCTTCTCAAGCCCGGCGACGATTCTTTCGATCGCCTGGTTGAAATCTTCTAGCGTGACCCAGTTTCCGTGTCGTCGCGTTGCCAGTAACGCTGCTTCGTTGACCAGGTTGGCGAGATCGGCGCCCGTGAAACCCGGCGTCATTGCCGCGACTTGCTCCAGAGCAACCGAGGCGTCCAGTTGTATTTTTGCAGCATGAATACGCAAGATTGAAAGACGTCCGGTTTTGTCAGGGCGATCTACGAGGACTTGACGATCGAATCTACCGGCTCGTAACAGAGCGGGGTCTAGAATTTCGGGCCGATTGGTTGCAGCTAGAAGGACAACACCCGAGCTACTATCAAAGCCGTCGAGTTCGGACAGCAGTTGATTAAGCGTTTGTTCCTTTTCGTCGTGGCCTCCACCCGTGAACACTCCCCCGCGCGCACGACCGAGTGCATCCAGTTCGTCAATGAAAACGATCGCTGGTGCCATTTTGCGTGCCTGTTCGAACAAGTCGCGGACACGTGCAGCTCCGACACCGACGAACATCTCAACGAACTCAGATCCGGAAATTGAGAAGAAATTGACGCCAGCCTCACCAGCGACAGCCCGAGCGAGCAGTGTCTTCCCCGTTCCCGGTGGGCCTACGAGTAATATTCCTTTAGGAGCTCGCGCACCAAGTCTTCCATACTCGCCCGGGTTCTTCAGGAAATCAACGACCTCCCGTAATTCTGCCTTAGCTTCGTCGACCCCGGCCACGTCGGCAAATGTGACCTTGACGGATTTTTCGACGTAGATCTTGGCCCTGCTTTTCCCGACCGACATCAAGCCACCAAGCCCGGAACCGCCGAATCCTTGGCCGCCTACCATCGGCCGGATCAGGTATAGCCAGAGTAAGAGAAAAGGTAGTACGGGCAGCATCCACGAGAGAAAATTCTCGAAAAGGCTGGGCCCGGGAGTGCCGGAGAAGTCGATCTTTGAATTTGAAAGTGTGGCCGCGAGAGCTGGATCGACCCGGATCGTCTCGAACTTCGGGACCTTCTTGTCTTCGGGGCGAGTAAATTTTCCGGTGATTTCACTTGGCCCGATTTTTACGTCTGTGACGTTTCCTTGATGTGCCAGCTTAAGAAACTGGCTGTACGGAATGGTTTTCGTATCGGTTGGTCTCAACAACAGGCTTTGGATCAGCAACACGCCGGTTATGGCGATTACGATGTACCAGAGATTGACGTGATGTTCGCGCTTAAGGTCCATGGTCTTTTTTGCTCCGACATCACGATAACGACCCCGTTCAGCGAAAGGCAAGCTGAATGTTTGGGAGTGAGGCGGGCTTAACCCTGGAGGTGTTTAGTCCCGGCATTTGCTGGATTGGGTTTAGCGTGAATTGTTCTGGTTCATTTGTCCGGGTTTTAACGATGGACTCGTATGGTGCGAGGCCTTGGAGGGTCTTTCATCGCCGGCCGAAATGAGACGCATCAATGACGTCGTTG
>JAJZCS010000201.1 GCA_021829055.1 Pseudomonadota bacterium | reverse complement strand
GAACCCCCTGGATGCGGAGATTGAAAAACGGCTCAACCGGCTCGGTAACCTCGCGCCCGGAGATTTTGCCGTAGTTGTGCGCAAAGCGCGGGTATTTGATATGACACTGGATGCAGAGCGGCTGATCCGGGGACTCGAAGACGAATGCCGGGCAAAAGAGCGCGACACCAGCCGGCCTCTCGGATTTACCGCCAGTCTGAATTGAGGAGCGTCCCATGCGTGAATACCGCTTGTCGAAATCAAAAATCCTCTTGGGCCGGCAATGCCCGAAGCGCCTGTATCTCGAGGTCCACCAGTCGGAGCTGGCGGAGCCGGATGAGGGCACGGAAGCGGCTTTTGCCACCGGCCATGCGGTCGGAGAAGCCGCGTGCCGGCAGTTTCCCGAAGGCATTCTGATCGGCCATCAGGACGATCTCGCCCTCGCGCTCAAGGAAACCGAGGCGCACCTGGCCCGCAAGGAGCCGGTCACGCTCTTCGAGGCGACCTTTCAAGCCGAAGGCGTACTGGTGCGTTGCGACGTGTTGCAGAGAAACAAAGCCGGCAAGTTGAGCCTGATTGAAATCAAATCATCCACGGAGCCCAAACCCGAATATAACCTGGATGTGGCCGTCCAAGCCTGGGTAGTGGAGCGCGCCGGCCACAAGCTGGACAGCATCAGACTTGGATATATCAACCGGGATTTTCTGTACCGCGGCAAAGGTGATTATGCTGGCTTGTTCAAGTATGAGGACATGCGCGAAACAGTGCGCGGCCTGTTTCCGGGCATACCCGTCATTGTCCTAACGTTGCAGCACGTGCTCGCAGGCAAAACGCCTGACATAGCCATCGGCAAACAATGCTTTGAACCTTACGAATGTCCCTTCGTGCATCACTGTTGGCCGAAGGCGGATTACCCGGTAATCAACCTGCCGCGCATCGGAGACAAGGTTTACGAACTGTTGGAAGAAGGTTTCACGGACTTGCGCGAAGTGCCCCTTGAAAGACTTGGGACCGATATCCAGAAACGGGTGCAGCGTGTCACATGCAGCGGCAAATCGGAACTTAAGCTCGGCGCAAAAGCCGCGCTCAAGGATCTGGCTTATCCGCGCTATTACCTTGATTTTGAAACTGTGAGCTTCGCCGTGCCAATTTGGGAGGAAACACATCCTTACGAAGCATTACCGTTCCAGTTCTCCTGCCACGTTGAGCAACAGGATGGCACTATTGCTCACAAGGAATTCCTGCATGATGATGGCACGCCGCCCATGCGAGCTTTTGCCGAGGCGGTGATTGCAGCTACTGGACGGCACGGCCCGGTGCTCGTATACAGCTCCTACGAAAAAAGAATCTTGAAGGCACTGGCAGAGCGTTTCCCGGATTTGGAAAAGCCTCTTTTGGCAATAACGGAAAGGCTCGTGGACTTGCTCCCCATCACCAAGCAGAATTATTACCATCCGGCGATGCAGGGAAATTGGTCCATCAAGTCAGTGCTCCCGACGATTGCGCCGGAGCTGGATTACGAGAACCTGGATGAAATCCGGGATGGGGGTGCCGCCAGCACCGCGTATCTTGAACTCATTGCGGAAGGCACGGTTGCTGAACGTCGTCAGACGTTGCGCGATACGCTCCTGAAATACTGCGAACGCGACACGCTCGCCATGATTGAAGTTGCGCGTTTTCTGCAGCATGGCAAACGCTGGAATCCAAGGCGATAAACAGGTGGTTTTCCCTGTGCCGAGGTCGCCGGTCGGTCTATCCCCTATTATGCGCTCACGGTCCCGGATCGCGTGTTCTCGTGGCTTAATACGTTAGGTGATGTGTCTGAGGATTTCACCAGAATCAGATGGCATGACCGCACTCCGCGAGGGCGTGCGGTTATTTCTGTACGGCAGCGCGATGGACAATATCACGCAAGAGCACGCGGGTCACGTCTCTCAACGCCCACAATGAACTTCGCACGTACCCTCATCGTCTTCTTCTGCGGATGAGACATCAGGAGCCTGTATCGGCTTAGCTTGCACCGGTGCTGGCGCACGCCAGAGCTCAACCTCAAGTCGGTCAAGTTCCCTGAACAGACGATCGTCGTGGTTGACGCGATACCCTCGCGCCATCTTATCTACACAATCAATGACGAGTTGAAACGTTTCCCACCGCTTGGCCATGTCTCCAAAATATCTGAAGTCCTTGCTGAGCAGTACCCTACTGTGATCGCGGTCTTTGCCTAAATCGTGATCAATGGAGTTAGGGCCATGATATTTGTTTTTTATATGCTCAAACTGGCGCCCGTCCCATCGATAAATCGAGTCGCGACGTTTGGAATAAATTGTTGATCCATCGTAGTACCGTTTGCCAGGCACTATCTCCGTTACGCGCGCTGCATAGATGAGAGCGGAATTGGGTGGGTTATCACCCTTACGAGCCATCGTCTTTCCGACAAATCCCAAGACTAGATTGCCTTTTTCCGCACAATTGCGGATCTTCGGCTTGCAAATCGCCAGTGACAGCAACCCACCTTGCACGCAGGGAGCGCCACCGTTGTCGCAGACCATTTTGTATAGATAAATTCTGCGTGACGAGTTCATACCCTTGGTACTTTAATAGTTGCGTCTGACAAGCGCAACATCCTGCTCGGTTAGCCAGTGATGGAATTGTGCTGGTTGCAACATCGTCGGTAGGTGCCCACTGCGTTGAAGGTAACCATCTTTGATGCTGATCTTACCCCAAGCATCCAACAAATCGCGTCGTACACGATAGGCCCGATCACGGTATTCGCCAATTGGTATGCACAAGGCATACCGCCCGGAACCACTATGACTTCCGATGACCACCAAATCATCCGGCCGAACCTGCCTTCGGCGCGTATGTGCGTTCATGTCGCGATCGGCAATATCGCCGGCTCTTTTTATTTGTTCGACGGTAAGCTGCCCGATCAATGCATAGACAAGTTGACCCTGATCGGGTGCGCGCAGCCCTGCGTAGAACACGATCATGTCTCTGGGTTCGAGGATGCGAAGCTGACTGGCACGCCGCCCCTGGTCACCATATGTGCAGCGCTCGAAATCCGGGTCAAGATGCATGTGTCTGCCGCGCAGATGCTGAGGCAAGGGCACCCCGAACTTCCGCAGTTCAGCCAGCAAATCCGGAGACTCGTAAGACCTTTCCGTGCCTCGAACCACATCGTGCGACTCCGGGATCGCTACGTACGCGAATTCCCGCGTGGTCAGATTCACGGGAGCATTCCAGCCGCCACCCTCGCGGCTTTGGTCAACACCAACGCGTACAAGCAAGATTTTCATCGTAATCCAGGTTTGTATTGAGCGGGTAAGAGCCGGAGGTCGGAAGCGCGCGTGCGGCGGGCAGGCCGCCGGTCACGATTGAGATGAAAATGATGTTGTCTATGCCGAGTACAATCTCCAGCGCGGTCAGCGTCAGGAGGGCGGCCCAGATATTCGGATCGGTGATCCAGCCCATGTTCTGTTACCTCAGCTTCGCAAATACGACGCGCCGTTCATGTTCAAAGTGCAAACTATGGTGCGCATTATGCCACTGGCAGCGAACTGCACGATAGCGTGACCTGCTATGCTGTGGCCCGATTCACTTGTTGCCTATGGTGGTTCCATACGATAGGGCAATAATTCTTGCGGACTTTTAAATTTGAATTTTGAGGAGAAATTTATGAGTACGTGTAAATACTGCAACTCGTCGTCCTATGGCTCAGGTTGTTCTTATAGTCCAAACAAGCACCATGAGCATATTGAAGATGAAAAGAAATGCGAATTTTGCGGATCATCGTCCTATGGATCTGGATGCTCATATAGTCCAACGAAACATCATCGGCATGGTCATGGTAGTAATAAATGTGTGTGGTGCGGTTCGTCTTCCGCTGGTTCTGGGTGTTTTAACAGTCCCAATAACTATCACGAAAGATAAGTTGAACGTTTGGTTTGAGGGAAAAGTGAAAGCCTGGTTTACTACGGCCGTAAATACGACGCGCCGTTCACATCCAGGATGCAGCCAGTGGCGTACAGCATACCGTCGGCCGCGAGCCGGATCACGGCTTCGGCGATTTCTTCCGGCGTGGCGACACGGTTGAGCGGGCTTTGCTTGCGGATGGCCTCACCCTGTGGGCTGTCCAGGAGTTCCTCCGCCATGTCGGTGTAAGTGAAACCCACACCGCCAACTCGACAAGAACGTTTCAGGACGCGAGTGCCCGCCGAGCTTCCTGGCCGGTGGCCAGGCGGAGGAGACACTATTTGCGTATGATCGTCATTGCGCCAAGGTATACTTTGATCACCTTCTCCCCAGAGACACGGCCTGATGGCACGCTATGATCCACATGCCCTCTTCCAAATGG
>JAJZCS010000200.1 GCA_021829055.1 Pseudomonadota bacterium | reverse complement strand
TAAGCTGCGTAAAATATTACCTTCAAAAATTTTACTGGAAAATTTTTGCGCTCGTTTGACAGCATTCTGTGCAATTTTGCGACATACAGCTTGATTTGCAGCAAATGTTATTGTCTGTTTGACCAAGTCAAACACATCTTGCACCAGCACGCCAGACACTCCGTTTACTATAATTTCTGCTGGTCCCGCATGGTCGAGCGCGAAGGGCACGCATCCAAAGCCCATCGCCTCCACGATCGCGATGCCAAAGTGTTCGTATTTCTCTGGCCCGAGGTCATAGCCCTGGAGGCCGGTGCCGTGCCAGTAGAAATGAGCTTTCCGATATAGTTCCCGGAGTTGCCATGGCTCGACGTTGATGTGGAAGTAGATGGGCAATCCCCGCGCGATGTCTTCCAGCCCAGCGAGGTACTGGCGATGCTCGGCGCCGGGCTGCAGGCCACCAACTAGGTGGAGTTCAGATGCGGGGATCTTCGCGTAAAGCGCTTTGAACGCGACAATCAGTTCTGCATGGCCTTTCGTGTGACCGCCGACGAAGAATCGTCCCACCGAGAGGATCACCAAACCGTTGTCTTTCGTCTTTGGCGGCGTATCCGTCAGGCTGACGGGCGGGTGGACAACGTCAATCCGCGGTGCGGCGACATTCAGCACGGCAAGCATTTGCTGGTAATAATGGCGGGTGAACTCGGAGTTCACGATCACCGCTTCATAGTCAGCGAGATAACCGAAGGTGCGGGCAATCTGGTCGCGCGTGTGCGGGAACGGGAACTGGCAATGGAAGAAGTTGCGTTTCGCGAGACCCGCTATCGGAGGCATGACCTCGTTTCCCATGACGAACGAGTGGTCAAACTTTTCTGAGACCTCATCGATGGTCAGGCAGCGGAACGGAAACTCCTCGATTTCAAGATCCCGCAGCATGGTCAGCATCCGCAGCCGGGAATAGCGCTCCGGCGTGACGATACAGACTTGCCCCGAGGTTCGCTTCGCCCACGCCGACGCGGCACTGAACAGGTAGCGCTCGCCGCCGCCGACGATCATGGGGTAGGGGCTGTAAACCGCGAGCCGGTGCTCCGCCGGAGGGTGGCTCCCGTCATGCTCCGCCTCTCGCGCAAAGCTTGGAGAGAAAAGGCGGGTGGCAAATTCGACTGCATTTTCAGATCCCCTCCCTTGCTCCACCTGCGAGAGATATTGCTGCCAACGGCCAACAAAGCGGGAGCGGTTCACGGGGATAATGTCGTGTATGCTGCCCATCTCGCCAGTGACGCAGCGGTCTGAGGTGGTGGCGTTCTCGACATGGTAGACGACCGAGTCTCTCACGACGCGCACTGAAGCGCCGGCCAGCCCAATCTTGGCGCAGAGATCCGTGTCTTCATAATAGACCGGCTCATAGCGTTGATCGAACCCGCCAATCTTCGTGAACAACGACTTCGCCATGATGAGGCAGGCGGCGGACGAGTACTGAACCTCCTCACTCTCGGGCAGGGCGCGGGTGTCATAGTTCTTCAGATTTTTGTAGCGTTGGATCACTTGGCCACAGGATGAAAAGTTGCCGCCGAATTCCTGGAGCGTGCCGTCTGGGAACTTGAACAGGGGGCCAATTGCAGCGCGTCCGACATGCACGCGGTATTCCGTCAGCAGCCGGTCAAACCACCCGTCCGTGAAGCAGAGATCATTGTTCATGAAGCAGATGATGTCGCCTCGCGCGTGCTCGACGGCGATGTTGTTGCCTTCACCAAAATAGCGGTTGACGCGGAGGCGGACGACGCGGACATTTCTCGGGAGGAATTTCGAGAGGACAAAAAAATCGTCCACAGTACTGCCATTGTCGAGGACGACGATTTCATGATCGCTCAGATCCGTATGCACCGCGAGGGAGGCGATAGTCTGGAGCGTGAGATACGCCTTGTTGAAGTTTAGAATGACAAAGGAGACCACGGGCTTCAACTGTTTCGGAATTGCCTTGGTTGCATCGAAGTTGAACCACGCAGCGAGAGCAGCCGCAGCCGACGCCGATGAGCGAGGTGGCTTTAGCCGTCCCCGGTTTAGTGCAGCATAGTATGAGATTTCGTGGCTGTGGAAGGGCCCCGGACCCGTTATATCCACCCGCTCTACGCCTGAGGGTTGTACGAATGGGTGCGGCGAACGCCCCTCCGTGATGCCGAATTCGACGTAATGGCGGAGACTGGACATCGCAAGATCATGCAACCCCGGTACGACGTCGCGGTAGTAATCCTCGCAAATCAGCGGGTGCGGGTCGATGCCCATCCGATAGCCGGTCGTCAGGTAATGTTTGATGGCACTGGTATTGGCGGGCAGACCTTCTCCGGTCCGTCGTTTGAGCAGAGCTTCATAGTAACTTCCGTCGAACAGGGGGTGCGGATTGATATCCACCGGTAGCAGCCCGCGCAGTATGATAAGGTATGCGCTGACTGGCGTCGCTTCGCGAACGTTGGCGAGTTGCTTCAGGACGTAGGTGGCATCGTAAAGGATATGGGGCCGATGGCCTTTGAGGGCGCCAACCCGCAAGAAATAGGAGAGCGGGTCCATCCCCGAACTCAGAACCTCGGGGTAGCAATCGCAATACATCCGCGTATCAAATAGAATATTCGGGCAGCGGCCTTCTTTGGCTCCAACATGGATGTAATGCGCCAATGGTGACAGGCCAGACATAGCAACGTCCCCGTAGGTGGAACAATAAAAATCTTCATCAAATGCGTCCGCTGCACTGAGAGCGTATTCCTGGACTTTTGGATGATTTTTATTTTTTGCCGTCGACATGGTCATTACTTCCATGCCGGCACAAATCGCCGATGTTTCCAGTTTTATAACCGTTTCTTTCTCAGACGCAATGGCGGGCGATACGCCGGCTGCTCTTGCGGGTTCCAACGGCCCGGAGGCGCCCCCCTCGGCGGGGCCGATAGAGGCGGGCGGGTTGCTGGCCCGCGCCTCGGTCATCGCCTGCTGGGTCAGCGGCAGCCGGAATGGGTGAGATGCATCGTCGATCACCACCATAATGCGTTCAAGCGAGGGCACTCTGTCCTCAAAGATAATACGAAAGCCGTACCGGCCATCGCCAGCGCCGCTACTGCAAAGATGCTCACGATAGAGGTCTGAGACCCCGGTTCCGAGGATCTGGCCATCAGCCATCGCGCGCACCCCCGGATGACGCGAGAGATCCAGCCGGTCGAGCGCCCACCCCTCGATGACCCCAGGGCCGATGCGCTCGACGAAGCCGATATAGGCCGGCATGGCGGGCGCGGTGGGAGGCCGAGGCGGAGGGGTAATTTTGGTGTCGGGTAGGGCCGGGTTCAGGTATGGCTTCGGCGGTAATTTCGCGGCTCGCCGAACTTTTTTGGCTCTGTCCGTCATTTTAAGCACTATAACCCCGAGGCGTAGTTACGCCGGAATCCGCTTACCTTTGCGCCCAGATCCTCAGCTTGTGACCGCCACGTTTTCCGCTGAAACGCACGCGACATATTATTGCTCAAAAACTCAAATGTGTCAACACGGATAGAGCCGGCTTGTGCATCTTGTCATGATCTGATTTCCTGAAGCCGACGCGCGTAACGCCTGCCAGCACTGGCTAGGGAACGTTGATTTTCCATTTGTTTCTTAATAGAAATGAACGGCCTGCGCCAATCTGGCGCCGCCGTGATAGCCCTTCGATGCGTGCATCTCCGGGTTTTAGCGCGAATGGGTCATAATTGCTCGAAGCCTCATAGCATAACGGCGACCGACGCTGAGAGGGGCGTGCCGGAGTTCGAAACGCTGCTTTCGCGAGTTTGACACTGGTGAATAATTGTGTGCTTCCACTTTTTGCCGGTAAACATCTTTCATTTTTCTCGCTAGATCGTCAACGCTTGGCTCCGCCCACCACAGTCCGTCGCCAAAAGGGTATTCACCGGGCGCCAATTTACGTGGTGTCCATGCAATCAACTCCTCGCTCTCCATAAAATCGACATTCCCAGAAAACCCCGTCGCCAGCACCGGAAGTCCCAATAGGATTGCCTCTGCAATGTTCCGCCCAAACCCTTCCGCTCGATGAGGAGAAACAAGGCAGTCACATGAAGCCAGAATACCAAGAGCATCTGGTCGATCTAGCGTCTCTGACCAAATATGAATTCGACTGTCAGCGGATGCAGCATCTTCCAGTTCTTTCCATCCTGGATGCCCGCGCGGATTTCCGTTGATTCGAAGGAGCAAGGCAACGGCATTGTTTTTTTTGTCGAATGCCTTCCGGAACGCGCGAACAAGAGCCAGAGGGTTTTTGCGACTCAAGTGAGAATTTGGGTCAAAAGGATAGATAAAAACGAATATTTCTTCATCTCTGCGCGTGA
>JAJZCS010000199.1 GCA_021829055.1 Pseudomonadota bacterium | reverse complement strand
AGCGGTCAGCTTGGTTTCAGTGTCCTTCTTGATCTCAAGATCAGTGCGGATCGCATCGAGAATTTCGGGAGCGCGAGCGCTGATCTCGGACAGTAATTGGCTTTCGAAGTCGCCGATACGGGCGACATCGATGCCATCGAGGTAGCCGCGTGTCCCGGTAAAAATGGAGATGACTTGCGCTTCGACCGGCATTGGGCTGAACTGGGGTTGCTTGAGCAACTCGGTCAAACGTGCGCCACGGGCAAGAAGTTTCTGCGTGGCGGCATCAAGGTCGGAGGAAAACTGCGCAAACGCGGCCATCTCGCGATATTGCGCGAGGTCGAGCTTGATTCTGCCAGCGACCTGCTTCATAGCTTTGATTTGTGCCGCAGAACCGACGCGTGATACGGAATTGCCCACATTCACGGCTGGCCGAACACCTTTGAAGAACAGCTCGGTCTCCAAGAAGATCTGTCCGTCAGTGATTGAAATAACGTTAGTCGGGATGTAGGCGGCAATGTCGCCTGCTTGCGTCTCAATGACTGGCAGAGCGGTAAGGCTACCAGCGCCAAATTCATCGGACATCTTTGCTGCGCGTTCAAGAAGGCGCGAATGGAGATAAAAAACATCGCCGGGATATGCCTCGCGCCCCGGTGGGCGCCGTAGCAGCAGGGACATCTGTCGGTAAGCTACGGCCTGCTTCGAAAGATCATCGTAGAAGATGACCGCGTGCATGCCATTGTCGCGAAAATACTCGCCCATCGCGCAGCCGGCATAGGGGGCGAGAAACTGCATCGGTGCGGGATCAGAGGCGGTAGCCGCCACGACGGTGCAATAGTCCATACCGCCGTTTTCTTCCAGAATTCGAACCAGCTGGGCTACACTTGATCGCTTTTGGCCTATTGCGACATAGATGCAGTGAAGCTTTTTGCTCTCGTCGGTGCCGGCGTGCGCGGCTTTTTGGTTGAGGATTGTATCGACAATAAGTGCAGTCTTGCCGGTTTGGCGGTCTCCGATGATGAGCTCGCGCTGGCCGCGACCGATCGGAATCAGCGCATCAATGGCCTTGATTCCTGTCTGTACTGGTTCATGAACGGACTTGCGAGGAATGATACCAGGCGCTTTTACGTCGACCCGACGGCGTTCAGAGGCTTCAATCGGCCCCTTGCCATCGATAGGATTGCCAAGCGCATCGACTACTCGGCCCAAAAGCCCCTTACCTACAGGCACATCAACAATACCGCTGGTGCGAACGACCGTATCGCCTTCGCGGATACCTCGATCCTCGCCAAAGATGACGACCCCGACGTTGTCGATCTCGAGATTGAGAGCCATGCCTTTTACACCGGCGCTCGGGAACTCGACCAGTTCGCCAGACATTACGTTGCCTAGACCTGAGACGCGGGCAATGCCATCTCCAACCGAAAGCACCAAGCCGGTTTCGCTGACATTCGTTTCAGCATCAAAATTGGCGATTTGTCGTTTTAGAATCTCGGAGATTTCGGCGGGACGGATCTCCATATCAGGCAGCTCCCTTCATCACATAGCGCAAGCGTTGCAGGCGCGATTTCAGACTGGTGTCGTATAGGCGTGAATCGATCTTCACGACCAGACCGCCGAGCAATGTCGGATCAACATGTTCGTTAATTTGAACACGGCCGTAACCTGCCTCGGCGAGGCGTGCTGCGAGCTGTGCGCGTTGTGCTTCTGATAGAGGGTGGGCAGTCGCTACATCTGCGGTCGCGATACCGCGCCTCTTCGTAGCGTAAGCGATGAAACCCGAAATCAGTTGGGGCAGTTCGCCAATTCTGCGGTTGGCGATTACGGTCAGTACGTAGCGGCGGACCAGGTCAGAAAACCCTTGAGATTGGAGGATTTTAGACATGGCCGCGCTGGCATCCACCAGAGGTATTGTCCGGCTGCCAACCACATAGCGCAGTGGCTTGGATTCATCGATCATTTGACGCAGAGTGCGCAACTCGTTCGTTACCTGATCAAGCAGTTTCGCATCGTCAGCTAACGCATACAGCGCTGCAGCGTAGCGCTCGGCAAGGTTGGAGATTTTTTCCGTACTTAGGTCGGCCGTTGTCACGCGTTTCGTCCCGTTGCACTCGCGGTCGATAAATTAAAAATAACCAGGATGTTTGGTCGCCAAAATCCGGGCAAAAAAACCCTGTCCGCCCGGACGGACGGCGAGGGGTCGCCTAGCATAGGGGGCATGGACGCGCAACCGCGTCACAGAAACGAGATCGGGTCGATATCAATCGTGACATGGACAGCGAGAGGGAGGGGAACCTGGTTCAGCCAATCCCGTATAACGTGCTGGATGGCAAGCTTGCGTCCTGCTCGGAGCAAGAAACGCCAGCGATGTTGCCCGCGGAGTAATGAAATGGGGGCGGGGGCTGGGCCGAGAACATCCAAGTCAGGGGAATTTGGAGCCTGCTGGGCCATGTTACGTGCCGCTTGCGCCACGACATCGGGATCTTTTGCGCTAATGATCAGCGCTGCGAGCCGGCCGAACGGCGGCCAGCCACCAGGCCGCCGGAGCGCCGCTTCAGCAGCCCGAAATTTTTTAAGGTCGCCGGACACCAGCGCTTCAATTACCGGGTGTTCAGGATAGTAGGTTTGCAGCAAAGCTGACCCCGCACGAACGGCTCGACCGGCCCGGCCCGAAACTTGGTGCAACAATTGGGAACTGCGCTCAGCAGCGCGCAGATCGCCGCCTGAGAGGCCGAGGTCTGCGTCGACGACACCGACTAATGTCAGATTGGGGAAATGCCAACCTTTTGCGATCATTTGTGTGCCGATTATTACATCGACGTCGCCTGCCTCTATTGCGCGTACGGATTCGGCAGCGTGTTCCTGCGTGGAAATCAGGTCGCTGGTCATTACCAGGCGCCTGGCCTGTGGCAACGCGGTTGCGATCTCTTCCTCAATTCGCTCGACGCCGGGGCCGATTGCTGTCAGAGTGTCAGTCGCAGAGCATCCGGGGCACGTACTTGGCTGCGCTTGTTGATAGCCGCAATGGTGGCAAAGCAGCACTCCCCGCCGACGGTGCGCGACCAGCCACGCCGTGCAATTCGGACAGGTGATTCGATGTCCACAAGTACGGCACAGCATCAAGGGTGCATACCCCCGACGATTCAGGAAAAGCATGGCTTGTTCGCCACGCGAAATTATCGACGCAATTTTGTCGACCAGAGGCGCGGATAGAAAATGCCCTCGCGGCGGCTGATGAATTCGCATGTCGACGGCGCTTACCTGTGGCGGCAGTGCACCACCATGACGCAATTTTAAAACGTGGTGGTGGTAACGTCCCGATTGCGCATTGACCCACGATTCAAGTGAAGGTGTCGCTGACGCCAAGATCGCTGCCGCGTTGGCGAGCCGTGCCCGAACCACAGCCATATCCCTGGCATGATAGATGACGCCTTCCTCTTGCTTGTAGGCGGTATCGTGTTCCTCGTCCACCACAATTACCCCAAGTGCAGGAAATGGTAGGAAAAGCGCCGAGCGCGCGCCAACAATGAGCCCAGCATCGCCTGAGGCGATTTGATGAAAGGCGCGACGCCGCTGCGAGGGCGTCAGCGACGAGTGCCAGACAGTGGGATCTGCCCCGAAGCGTTCGGCGATTCGTGCCGTGAACTGGGCTGATAGCGCAATTTCTGGGAGGAGTATCAGAGCTTGGCGCCTTGCGAGCAGCGCCTCGGCGACGGCCTCGAGATAGGTTTCGGTTTTTCCTGCGCCGGTTACACCTTCCAGCAACGTTACGGAGAACGTTTGGGACCTGACGGCTAATCTTAAGTCGCCAGCAATTGTAGCCTGCTGAGCCGACAAAACAGGCGCAGGGTGGGTGGGATTTAGCTTGATTGGTGTCTCTGACTGCGCGTGAGGGATCAGGAAGCCGGAGTTAGCCATGGCACGGATGGCGCCGTGTGATACCCGTGCGGCGCTAGCCAATGTCGCGGTATCTGCCGCCCCAATTGCGGCAAGGCTCGCCAAGACACGCTTGCGTGCCTCGGTTATTCGAGCAGGAATGGAGCCTTTGCGCCATAGTATGCGTGTTTGTGGGCGTTCCAGAAGGCTAGGCTTGAGCGCTAACGCAAGTACCGAGCCGCGTGGCGCCATCGTGTAGTCCGTAACCCAGTCGACAAAACGCCGGAGGTCTTCCGGCAAACCAGGCGCGTCAATTTTCGTAATAATATGTTTTAGTTTCAGTTTATTATGTTGTATTTCTGATCCCACATCCCAGACTGATCCTGTTGCGCGCCGTGCTCCTAGCGGCACAACAACGACATCCCCCGCCTTCACGGACATTCCTTCCGGGACAGCATAGCTGAAGGGCTTGTTGACGGCGT
>JAJZCS010000198.1 GCA_021829055.1 Pseudomonadota bacterium | reverse complement strand
ATCGGCGACTTCGAAAGCCAATTGCTGTCCGAGATCAGCGCTCGCGCTCCCGAAATTCTCGATGCGATCCGCACTGATCTTGAGATCAAGAAGGACACTGAAACCAAGCTGACCGCTTTTATTGAAGCGTTCCTGAAAACCTTTGCTTGAGGGCGCCGCGCCGTCATGCCTAGTCTGAAAACGCTCCGAAATCGGATTGCCAGCGTCAAATCGACGCAAAAAATCACCAAAGCGATGAAGATGGTCGCGGCGGCCAAGCTTCGGCGCGCCCAAGCGCAGGCCGATGCGGCGCGCCCCTATGCTGCTCGAGTAACGGAAATCCTGTCCTCTCTGACGCATGATGCCAAGGGCAATCCGAATGCGCCTTCCCTGCTCGTAGGTACCGGCGCAAGTGCGACCCATCTCTTGGTTGTCGTTACTGCGGACCGCGGCCTGGCTGGGCCGTTCAATGCGCAGGTGGGCCGCTCGGTACGCCTTCGTACTCGCGAACTTGAAGGAGATGGCAAGCAAGTCAAATTATTCACGGTCGGTCGCAAAGGACGGGATTATTTGCGACGGGATCTAGCCGACCGCATTGTCGCCGACATCAGTTTCGTTGGAAAAAAATCGATAGAATTCGCGGACGCTGAATCAATTGCCCAGCGAATCATTGCCGAATTTGATCGCGGTTCCTTCGATATCTGTACCATTATCTACAATCGGTTTGTTTCCGTAATTTTCCAGCGCGTGGCCGAGGTAACCCTTATCCCCACGCTATCGCCAGATGACGCTAACGACCTTGCAGGAAAACATGGTGAATTAAGAGACGATAAATATGAAATCGAGCCGGAAGACGACAGTGTCTTGGCTGCGCTGCTGCCGCGTTACCTAGCCATCCAGATCTACCGGGCTCTCTTAGAGAGTGCCGCAGGAGAACAGGGGGCGCGCATGACCGCGATGGATAATGCGACCCGTAACGCGGGCGATATGATCAATCGACTGACGCTCAACTATAATCGTACCAGGCAGGCTAACATTACAAAAGAATTAATCGAGATTATCTCTGGTGCAGAGGCGCTTTGAGCTTGATCATCGAGGGAAGAGGGATCCAGAATATGGCAAAAAACGCAACCGGCAGGATCACCCAGATCATGGGTCCAGTCGTCGATGTACAGTTCGACGGTGAATTGCCGCTCATTCTAAACGCACTGGAAACAAAAGTCGGCGAGCGCCGGTTGGTTCTCGAAGTTGCGCAGGAAATCGGCGAACGAACCGTGCGATGCATCGCGATGGATAGCACTGACGGTTTGGCCCGAGGGGGCAAAGTTACGGATACCGGTAATCCCATCCAGGTTCCCGTAGGTCCAGAAACCCTCGGACGGATTCTGAACGTTATCGGCGAACCGGTTGACGATCGTGGACCAGTTCCCGCAAAAATGTCTTTTCCCATCCACCGGGACGCCCCAAGCTTTGAAGAACAATCGACTTCTGCGGAAGTCCTCGTTACTGGCATCAAGGTCGTTGACTTGCTGGCCCCTTATCTGAAGGGCGGAAAAATCGGCCTCTTTGGAGGGGCGGGCGTCGGGAAAACCGTGCTGATTCAGGAGTTGATCAATAATATCGCTAAAGCCCATGGTGGCGTCTCGGTGTTCGCCGGCGTTGGCGAGCGGACTCGTGAAGGGAACGATCTATATCACGAGATGATTGATGCGGGTGTTATCAGACTTGGCAAGGATACAACTGAAGGCTCAAAAGTTGCTCTGGTCTACGGCCAGATGAATGAACCTCCCGGGGCGCGTATGCGCGTCGGGTTGTCTGGTCTTACACTTGCAGAATATTTCCGCGATGAAGAACATCAGGATGTTCTGTTCTTCGTTGATAACATCTTTCGCTTCACCCAAGCCGGCGCGGAAGTTTCGGCGCTGCTGGGCCGCATCCCGTCGGCCGTCGGTTATCAGCCAACACTGGCGACCGACATGGGAACGTTGCAAGAGCGTATCACTTCGA
Source organism: Pseudomonadota bacterium (assembly GCA_021829055.1). GTDB lineage: Bacteria > Pseudomonadota > Alphaproteobacteria > Acetobacterales > Acetobacteraceae > Acidiphilium. Next base: position 2,376 of record JAJZCS010000198.1, on the reverse strand, counting down.
CAAAAAAAGGGTCTATTACGTCCGTGCAGGCGATCTACGTGCCGGCGGATGATTTAACAGATCCCGCACCAGCGACATCCTTTGCACACCTTGACGCAACGACCGTACTGAATCGCGCAATTTCAGAAAAAGGCATTTATCCCGCTGTTGACCCATTGGATTCGACATCGCGCTCACTCGATGCCGCAATCGTGGGTGAGGAGCACTACAAGGTTGCCCGTGAGGTGCAACGAATACTGCAAACCTATAAATCGTTGCAGGACATCATCGCAATTCTCGGCATGGATGAATTGTCGGAAGACGACAAACTCGTTGTGGCGCGGGCTCGCAAGATCGAGCGGTTCCTGTCTCAGCCGTTCCACGTAGCAGAAGTTTTTACAGGTTCGCCAGGAATTTTTGTGCCGATCGCAGATACCGTGCGAAGCTTCAAGGCGATCTGCGCTGGCGACTATGATCATTTGCCCGAGGCGGCGTTTTACATGGTTGGCACGATTGAAGATGCTGTAAAGAAAGCTGAACATCTGAGTACGACGGTATGATCCCATTATGAGCCTTGCATTCGAAATCATCAGTCCAGAGCGATTGATACTGGCTCGCTCCGTGGATATGGCTGTAGTCCCGGGTTCCGAAGGCGACCTTGGTATTTTACCCGGCCACTCTCCCTTGATTACAACCCTGCGACGTGGCCTCATTGAGCTTTACGAAGGTAGTGTGATTGTTGACCGCTTCCTCATATCGGGCGGTTTCGTCGAAGCCGCGGGAGAAAGATGTTCTGTCTTGGCAGATCAAATCACGAAGGTCAGCGAATTCAACCAAGCGGAAATCAACAACCTGCTTGCAAGGGTCCAGCATGATGCTGAGACCACGGATGGTACCGGCGAACCCGTCGAAACCACCTAGAGATGGCACAACTGTAGACCGGAGGCGAAAGGCGCTGGCTCGCGGACCATTCCTTCCAACCGACGAGACAGATCGCTGATTGGGCTCGCAAGCAGACATCGATGCCAACGCATGATGAAATTGCCGCAAACCTGCATTCGTGGTCGTAAGTGATACCGAACACGTACAGGGGATCTACGTGATGCATGGCGTTCGATATATCGTCCATCCGACATTAGCTGCGCTCGCCTTGCCACGGCACCTGGCGTTGTTCACCGGCTTGGCAATGTTTTCGGCCGCTGTAGTGCGGGTGATGATTGCCGTTGGCGTGCCAGATCGCCCCGATGCGCGCAAGGCCCACACACGAACAACCCCGAAGTCCGGCGGAATCGGAATCGTTGCCGCATTTCTGCTCGGGATCATACTACTCTACCGGTACGGCCAAGTTTCCCGCCTTGCCTCCCCATTGTTCCTTGGCGTTATCGTTGCCGCGATTCTGATCGCCGCTGTCTCTTTCCTCGATGATATCTATGATTTTCCTTTCGTAGTGAAGCTCGGCGCGCAGTTAGTAGCCGCCTTGGCGGCCGTGGCCGTGGGGTTGTCCGCACGCCGCTTCGACTTGCCGCTGCTCGGTCCTGTTCACTTGGGTCTGGCTGCGCCCCTTGTTTCAACGCTCTGGATACTATTCGTCACCAATGCAATGAATTTCATCGATGGGCTGGATGGGCTAGCCGCGGGCACAACGCTCATTGCCTGCCTATTCCTCGCTGGAATTGCCGGGGTTCATGGAGGTTTCTTTGTTTATACAACATCCCTCCTTCTTGCGGGAGGCGTCGCCGGGTTTCTGCCCTTCAATTACCCACGGGCACGCATCTTCATGGGTGACGTTGGCAGCCAGTTCTGCGGTTTCCTCCTTTCACTGCTAGGCATCGCGGCAACGCATTATGAACACGTCTCATTATCGTTCATGGTTGTCCCGTTATTACTCTCTGGAGTGCTCTTGGATGTTATTTTTACGCTCGTGCGCCGAGCAATCGCCGGTCATGGCCTCGCTCAGGCTCACCGTGGCCACCTTTATCAGGTCGCTCACCGGGCAGGCATGGACGCGAGACTGATTGCGATCGTCTACTGGGGATTCGCAATCTTTGGCGGTGCTGTGGTGGTTGCATTCACCCACCTCAATGGGAACGCAAAAATTGCAATCGTTTTTGCGCCTTTTCTTCCGTTCCTCATATGGCTGGGCGTGGTTGATGCGATGGCTAAACGTGCCGGGATTACCATCTGGGGATAATTTAGTTAGGGGCGGACATAGGTAGCTGAGAAAGGCTATTGGTGTCAGATGGTTATGGCGCGTCGGCGCGGCCGGCTTTCGGCGGGTATTCAGCGAGCTTTAATTGTCCAGTTTGTGGCCGGCGTTCCGGCGCGCACGGCGGCCGAACTGGTGGGGGTCAACCGCAACACCGCGATCCTCTGTTTCCACAAGCTGCGCGAGGTCAT
>JAJZCS010000197.1 GCA_021829055.1 Pseudomonadota bacterium | reverse complement strand
CGTGCGCCACCAGCAGTCGCCGGAACCGCACGAAGGCCGTCCGCCCCCAGGCGTCGCCTCATGCCGGGCAAAGCCGCAGAACCGGCGGAACGAGGCACGGTCATCAAGCGCTTCAGCCAGCTTCACGTCAGACAGGTCATGCCACATCGCCAGCAGCAACGCCTTGACCATCGCAAGAGGGGGCCAGGCAGCTTCACCCTTCGCCGCCGGGTAGAGCGGCGCAAGCCACCTTCCAACCGGTTCCCAATCAATCAACCCGGACAGCGCCTCCAGCGCAGAGGCACCACGCGATGGTTCCACAAAACCAAGCCGCTCCTGGCCACTCCGACGTTGCGCCACCAATCCTCTCTATCCCCAAACATCAATAGAAAAAGAGAATCAGTAATTCACCCCGCCGTCTATACCCACCCGCACACAGGTCTCGTAACTCATGCGTGGCCGGATACGGCCACCAGTGCCGCCGGGTCAATGCCGATACGGCCGAGCGCGCGGCGCCACTTTGTGTCAAAGGCTGAATCAAAAAGAATCGCCTCGTCGGCCGGGGCAGCCAACCATGACGGTGTCCGTAACTCCGCGTCGAGTTGTCCGCTTTCCCACCCAGCGTAGCCGAGCGCTAAGATTGACCGTGCCGGTCCGCGTCCGTCGGCAATCGCCCGCAGTATATCGAGGCTTGCCGTCATACTGTACGCATGGTCAATCGTCAGCGTATCGGGAGCTCGCCAATCGGACGAATGCAGGACAAAACCCCGCATTTGATCGACTGGCCCACCGGAGCAGACGCGGATGTCACATGAAGGATCGGGGGGGATGTCGAGCTGGAGTAACAAATCTGCGAAACGTGGTTCGGATAGTGGCCGATTTAGAACTAAACCCATCGCACCTTCTGGGGTGTGGGCGCAGATATAGATGACAGCTTGGATAAAGCGCGGGTCTCCCATGCTGGGTGTCGCAACCAGCAGCCTTCCTGCCAGCGAGCGGTCGACCGAACCCGTTTCCAATCCAGTGCTGTGCCGACGCGGCACTTGCCGGCTTGGTCTTCTTGATCGACGACGAGTGGATGCTGGTTTCGTAATCATAGGGGCAAATGTCCACAAAAGTAGGCCGGGATGCAAGCCATCCACGTGTGCCACTTTCCGGCAATAGGCCGATCGGCTAGTGAGACGGCGTGCCGTTATCTCAAGCGACGTAACAGTGTTGGCAAGCTTTGTTTGGATAGACCGTGCGGTTGAGCGAAAGGACCACGAAGTGACCAAGGCTGGAGACCAACTGCATGACATGACACCGATGACGCCGAGGCTTCCTGATCCGCCGAGAAATGACGCCAGCATGGTTTTTACAATCAGGACCCTCGTACTATTGGGGGTTCTGGCTGCTTTGGGTTCCAGACGGGCCGCTCAACAGCTACCCAACTTCCTCGCGCAAGAGACGAGACGCCACGGGGCTCGGATGGGCGAGACTATCGGAATGCTTGTTAAAAACAAATTCGCCATGGGTGCCTGGCAAAACAGCCTCAAAAATAAGAACTTATTTGCAACGCCGGCAGACGATTTGACGCTCATCGAAAGAGCGCCAGGTTTCGGATCTGACCCGCGCACCACCGACGGATGCTGTGATCTGTTTGCGCTTTTGGCCGAGGAAAGTCTGGACGTACGATTCATTAAGATTCTTTCAGACGCCCTCGACGAGAGGCGGGGTACCGGCATCCTGAGAGCCGTTGCAGTATGAGTTCGGAAGCGTGGCCTACGCTCGCGGTGGTCGTGCCGTGCTATAATGAACGACTTAATGTAGCGCCCTTGGTTGCTAGCGTTGACGCTGCCCTTGGCGGTTCGGGCGGAACCCAAATCGCTTGGGAGATGATCTTTGTCGATGATGATAGCCCGGATGGTACCAGCGATGCCGCTCGGGCGATTGCTGTGAAGGATCGTCGGGTGCGTGTCATCCGCCGTATTGGACGCCGAGGCCTGTCATCTGCGGTGATAGAGGGAGCACTTGCCACCAGCGCCGAGTTTATCGCCGTCATTGATGGCGATCTACAACATGACGAGACACGACTGCCTCTCATGGTTGAGACTTTACGGGCGGGAGCGGACCTCGCTGTGGGTAGTCGACATCTAGCGGGTGGCGATGCTGGCGGGCTCGCTTCCCCGTTTCGTAAACGGCTTTCCCATTCGGGGATTCGTCTTGCGCAGGTGTTGACGGGGTCGATTCTGAGCGACCCGATGAGTGGCTTTTTTATGGTTCGGCGTCGCCTTTTTGAACAGCTGGCGCCCATGCTGACCGGACAGGGATTCAAAATTCTGCTTGATCTGATCTTGGCAGCCTCGGGCGACCTTAAAATTGTTGAGGTTCCGTATCAATTCCGGCCCCGCCGGGCCGGGGAAAGCAAACTGGATCTGTTGGTCGTCGCCCAATTTGGCGGCTTCTTGATCGACAAGCTTCTTCGTGGCGTTGTTCCCTCGCGCTTCATTGCCTTTGCTTTGGTTGGAAGTTTTGGGGTGCTCGTTAATCTTGCAGTCATGGCAGCTGCCCGGACGACCGGACTGGATTTTTCTTTTAGTCAGACAGTTGGCACGATCGCAGCGATGGCCGTCAACTTCGAGCTCAACAATCGCCTGACGTACCGTACAACTCGTCTGCGCGGCTCCCGTTATTGGCGCGGACTTGCTGTGTTCATGCTGGTCTGTGGGCTTGGTGCGATTGCGAATGTCGGTATTGCACGCATGTTGTATGCGGATAACACAGCGGGACTGCTCGCCAGCGCAGCCGGAGGCGTCGTTGGTGTCGTCTGGAATTACGCGGTGTCGTCTACTCTGGTGTGGCGTCGCGCGTGAGTTCTGCCGCAGTAAAGTGGTCAAGTGCACGTCCGTGGCTGATCGGCCTCTTGGTTTTGACCGCCCTGCGGCTTACGCTTGCGGCGCTCGTTCCGCTGGCTCCTGACGAGGCCTATTATTGGCTCTGGTCTCGACACCTGCAACCGGGTTATTTTGATGATGCGCCACTGATCGCACTCTGGATTCGCGTCGGAACTGCGATCGCTGGAAACACCCCGCTTGGAATCCGTCTGCTCTCGCCGTTCGCGTGCGGTGTGGGGTCGATTCTCCTATGGCGGGCCGGTAAAGATTTCTTTTCTGGCGATGCAGGTATAACGGCCGCAGCCCTCCTCAATGCAACCCTGATCTTTGGGGTGGGCTCGATCATCACGACGCCCGATACACCGCTGCTGCTGTTCTGGACGGCAACTCTTGCAGCGCTTGGTCGCTGGTATGCCACCGGTGATGATCGCTGGTGGGTCGCAGCGGGACTAGCAGCGGGCATGGCGCTTGACGCGAAATATACTGGCCTGCTCGTTTTTGTGGTCGCTGGAGTGTGGCTGCTAAGCTTTCCCGAGGGCCGTACGGCGCTCCGCCGACCGCTGCCCTGGGTCGGTCTTGGGGTGGGATTCGTTATTTTTCTCCCGGTGACAATTTGGAATGCTGACAATCATTTCGTGAGCTTTGTCAAGCAAGGCAGCCGTAGCACGAAGTTAGATGTTGGTCAGTTTCCCGACCATTTCGTGGGTCTAGTGTTTGGTCAACTGGGCCTCGCCACACCTGTTGTGTTTGTGCTGATGGCGGTCGGTTCCTGGTGCGTCGCATGTTCACGCAATCCGGCTCATCGGTTGGTAGCAATCAGCACTTGGGTGCCCGCCTTGATCTTTGTCGAGCACACACTTTCGGGGGCTGTGCAAGCCAACTGGCCCGCCATCGTTTACCCCGGTGCTGCGTTGGCGGCCGCAGGCAGTGCCCCGGTGCTGACACAACGATGGCGGATTTGGGCCGTTGGCATTGGCTTCACGTTCACTGCAGTCGTCTATCTGCAAGCGCTTGCCCAACCTATCCCATTTCCGGCTCATCGCGACCCGATCGCGCTACAGCTTGCGGGATGGTCGCAATTCACCGGCCGCGTTGCGAAGGTCGCACACGGCGAAGCAATTGTTTCGACAGACTATTCTACGGCCGCCGAACTCTCCATTCATTTGCCGCGCAACACACAGTTGATTGCTGTCGGCCAACGCTGGAAATACTTTGATTTACCTCGACCGGCAACGCCATTGGCGGGTATCGTGGTACAATCTGATCGCCGAGGCGCGCTTTCACCTGCGTTCTTCAAACGAATCCACAAACTATGCACCCTTGCACGCACCTCGCAGGGTTCCATCGTTCAGACGTACACGCTGTATCGCGCGGTGCTGCGTCCGACCACTGATGCTGCGGTGCTGAAGAATCGTTCCTGAGCCACGTGAGTCGGGGAGTTTCGTAGACTGCGCGTCCACTGCCCAATGCCATAGAATCTAAACCCGTCGCCCATCTCGTGACCGCACCATGT
>JAJZCS010000196.1 GCA_021829055.1 Pseudomonadota bacterium | reverse complement strand
GTTATCTACGCGTTAGGACATTCGGTACGCCGTACCGGCACATTCCGACTTGCCAAGGGCAATGCCCAACATCGGACCTCGAATACGGCCCAAATCCTGCGGTTGCATTTCGAAGCTGCTGCGGTCGTCAGCGTATTTGCGGCGCACCGCCAAACCAGTAGATGCTTGGATTAAGCCAGTCGAAAGCGGATCGCTATCGCCTACCACTTTTTCCAAAAGAGGCATCACATCATCAGGTTGGAGAACGCCTGGAAGAATTGAAGCTAGCCTCACACGTGCTTGGTCGTGGCTCGCGACTAATGCCGCAAGATAGCGAGCCTTCGCATTGGGATGGCGAATTATCAGACGGGTAAGTGTCTCCACGAAACCATGATCGGGCCTCCCGTTGCGAAACTTTTCCGGCTGTCCGAAAATAGACAAAAGAAAATGCGCGCCTTCTTCCGTGTCCTGTAGGGCTAAAGCATTCAGGAAATCGTGCCTAGCGGCTACATCGGGCAGAAAATCAGCCAGCTTGATAAGTGCCGTCGTCGCATTCTTTGCTTCCGAATGTCCTAACGCGTAGATAACTTCATGAAAATTGTGAGCTCGCCGTGGCTCAGACGGCAACGCCTTAATGGCCTCAATGACTTCCTCTGGATTCGTAGAAAGCGCGAGTAGTTCAATCCAACGTCTCAGGACCCAAAAGTCATTTTGGTTGTGCCATTTCGCCTTATTGTATTCCGCTAACTCATCATCAAAGCCTCGGCGCACCCACGGTGCCTCAAGCGGAAGCCCGAGCGAAGAAATAACCTCAAGTAGGGCGTAACTGTTTTTAGGCCTTGGCTGGGCTTCAATTGCGGCGACGACAAGAGGAAAATGATTGCCGTAATCCATCTGAACCGCTGCGGTGGCAAGCGCGGCGGCTCGCGTTCGATCGGCATCGGTTCCAGAATTGAGTAGCGACTCAATTCGCTTGAAAAGCTCTCCGGCCACTACACTCGTGGGTGGTTGGGTTTTGGCACGATTGCTACGCGCCTCGCGCAATCTGTCGTACTTCGATCTCGTCCCCACAAATTGGCCCGGCTTGTCCAGTTCTCTAGCCGTGCCAAACCGGCGAAGCTCGAACGCGGCATCGATTCCAAACCCGGGATCATCAAGAACCGAAATGAGAAAATCTCGGACTTGATCGCCCGTAAAGGGGGCTAACGCCTGCCGATAAATCGGACCATAGCCGACCATATGTCGAATTGGTTCAGGTTTCCTCCCATCGGCGTGCCATTGCTCTCTATATTCGCGATCCTTTGCTTCTTCGGCTAACTCGATGTTCATCAATTTGACAAAAAGAGGAAATAATCGCTGACCGCCAACCCGCTTAACAGCTGAAACGAGATGGGAAGCATTAGCGCGTTGGCCTTCGCTATCCGCTTCGAGAATCCGTCCCCATTCAAGTAGAGCATCCGTTAGTCGAGCTATTTGTTCAGGGCTCGCTGGTAGTTTGTCAGCGTCTCTGTCCTCGTCCTGCCAGCGCGAAACGATTTCGGCGAGTTCGCTGACATCGCGGCCCGACTTTGGCCGATACGCGGTAAGCGCATTGATTATGAGATCAAGCTGTACTGAGGTCAGGATGCCTTGTAGCTTGCTACGATGTTCATAGGCGGCCCGCGACTCAGGTGTTGTCGGTCCCCATGCTTGACTACCCACGACAATGTACTGGCGTAGGACTGTGGCAACGGATTCCTGATCCAGGGATTTTGCGGTAGCGCGAACGTCCATCGGACGCGCGTCTTTTCCTGATAAAGCCCTTTCAAGAACATCCTTTTGCAAGCGGTGGTCCGCCGGCACCGCATAGCGATTAGCGTAAGAGGGGAGTTTTTCGCCGGCGGCAGTTCTTCGTGCGATTTCCTCTTTCAGTTCGCCGGGAAACCGTTCATTCAGAAACTCAAGGGCGCTGTATTCTGAGTGCATTTCCTTAAACGAGGATTCCAGCGCAAGGGCGACGATTTCCCGTCCATCCATTTCTTCGCCAGCCTGTGCAAGCTCGACCAATGCGAAATAACGGTCGTGCCCCGTTAGGGTCGATGCTCTCTGCTTTTTTAATTCAATAGCCTTCGCGCGGTATTTGGGGGGTAAATCGGTGACGCGCCCTTTCTGTGCGACCGCCTGCCACGCGTCAGGCGTTAATTGATCCAATAACCGCGCCGCTTCTTCCTCGCTGCCATTAAACTCGATGTTGTGCACAATATCGGCGACCAGGTCCGGCTCGGGTTCCATCGGAGCATACGAATTAGCAAACGCGATGCCCTCCTCGTCTCCAAAAATGACGAAATCCCAAAGCATGGCTCGGCGCAAATCAAAGGGCGATGCAACCAATCGCTTCATCCCGTCCGGACCGAGGCTGTTGGGACGAAGCCAACTCCTATCGCGGTGTGTATGCTGGTCGTACCTTTTTGAGTCGGCTAGTTCAGCCCAAATATAGTCGGCGAAATCAGGCTTGCCGGTAGTCCCCATAAATCGAATTATCCGGTCGTGCTGATCTCCGCCCAGAAGGTTTTTAGCATAATCGATTACTTCCGCTTTTATCGTCTGCCATATTTTCTCAGGAAGGTGGCCGACAAGCGCGGCCGCAGTCTGCAAGTCGATACGCAACGCACGCAGAGTTGCTGTTCCGGCCGCATTTCCGAAGTCTGATCGTCGCGATAGCCGTTCCATAGCGAACTGAATAGTTTCGCGGATGTCAGTTCTGTTGAATAGGCCATCGAGCTCGCGCATGTTTTGCTCGGTGCGCTTTTCGTGAACGGCGATCATGAGCGCTTCGACACCAAATGACGCATACCATTCTGGAAATTGTTGATGCTGAAAGCCGAATAGACGTTCGCCATCCTGCTCGCCCAAGCTCATTAGAATGTGATGTGCGACAAGTGTCTCGAGAGCCGCATTCGAGTCCGGCGCCTCTTCTCTTTTGAACTGGCCGTCATCTGCCAACGCGCTGGAGATGTCAGTGACGAGCGTTCGCAATTCACTTTCGGAAAGGGCAACCACCCCCTGACTCACCATTCGTGAGGCGATCTCCTTGAGATAACCTGTGTGACAATGTTTGAGACCCGTCTGTAACGGGTCATGATGATCGGGGTGGTTGTCGTGGGATGTGACAAAGTTCCGAAGTATCTCTTCCTTTGTTTCTGGCAGTTTGTCGCTACTTCCAAACGCGCCAAGCGCCCTTAGATAGAGAGGAATGCTGATAATCGACCGCAGGCCTGGAGTTCTCCGTGCCCTAGTCAAAAGACTTTCGGCGGCGGCCGGATCGCCAAGAATGCGGCTTAAGATTTCAAGCTGCTGCGCACGGGTGAGTGCTGAAACAAACGCTTTTCTCGCGTCCATGAGGAGGAGAGGTGCGATCGCGCGTGTTGCTATGAGTAAGCCACACTTTGGGAAACTTCTGCGCAGCTTCTTAAATTCGGTCAGCAGGCGGATTCGCTGCGCTTCGAGGAGCTCATTCCAGCCATCGAAGAGAAAAACCAGTGCGCCGTCGTTGGCGAGCCGCAACAACTCATCCTTGGCGAGACCGTGAAATCTCGGTCGCGCAAAAATATCATCCCAAATCGGTACGTCCGATTTGCTCAATTCGATAACGGGGGTGACGATGGGTATCGCGGTAGGAGCCTGATGGCAGATGGCTTCGGCGATTTGAACCAACGTGGTTGATTTGCCTGCACCGGGCTCTGCCTCCAAAATTATTGTCTTGCCTTCAAGCAACGCCGCGGCGATTTCGAGCTGGCTCGTTGATCTGCGCCCATCATCGGTTTCGAACTTAATCTGTAGGTCGATTGCATTATGTGTTTGCTGTAGGCTAGCAAAGCTAGCCAATTCTTCCTCCACCGCCTTCCGCACGGAGCCGAATTGCGGTGTTGGGATGCTATTGGTGAGATGTGCGATAGCAATCTCAATCCGATGCTCAATAGGGGTGTGCTCGGGATAGAATTCGGCAATTACAGCGGGATGTTGCGCCATAAGTGCCTGAAGATCCTCCCATGCCATTACTTGAACCGGAAATAGCCCTTTAGCTTGGTGCTCTTTCGTTATATGTCTCGCCACCTCTTCAATCGCGGCATCCTTTTTTCCGGTGGTTGCTAGAACCCAGTCCGCCAGCTTGGGAGTGAAGGTAAGTGCTTTGTCCACCTCTTCTCTCAGCTCTTTCTCCGTGACTTCGCCATCGAAGTGGTCTTTCCCTTTGCACTGAACACCGTGAAAGTTTTCGTTGTCGTAGGCTGGACGACCGGAAACATCGGTTCCGGCCTGCGGCTGCCCTTGGCGACCATTTTTCAGCGCTAGCGGATCGCGCCATACTCTTTTGAATATCGAGAGACAAAGACTCTCGAACGTTTGCCAATTCTTGGGCGGGGCTATTTGCTTTTCATCGAACTTCATGTGGAAAGACCACTTCGATG
>JAJZCS010000011.1 GCA_021829055.1 Pseudomonadota bacterium | reverse complement strand
CCATGGCCGCACCCTGGCGATGATATCAGCCACGGGCAATCCAAAATATCTGGCGGGTTTTGGGCCCGCGGTGGCCGGGTTTGACCATGTGCCGTTCAACAGCCTGGCTGCGGCACGCGCTGCCATCACGGCAGGAACGGCAGGATTTCTGGTCGAGCCGATCCAAGGTGAGGGCGGCATTGTACCGGCCGAGGAAAACTATCTGTGCGGCCTACGCGCGATTGCTGATGAACACGGCCTGCTCCTGGGATTCGACGAAGTACAGTGCGGTATGGGCCGCACCGGCAAGCTGTTTGCCCATGAATGGACCCACGTCATTCCGGACGCGGTCAGCACAGCGAAAGGCGTCGCCGGGGGTTTTCCGCTTGGAGCCCTTCTGGCTTCCGAGCGTGTAGCCAAGCATCTGGTTCCTGGCAGCCACGGCACGACGTATGGCGGCAGCCCGCTCGCTTGCGCCGCCGGCAACGCGGTACTCGATGTCTTGCTGGAGCCGGGATTTCTTGAGAATATCGTGAAGAAGGGTGAGCGATTGCGCATGGGGCTGGAGACCATAGTGAAGTCCGAACCCGAGGTTTTTTGCTCCGTGCGCGGACAGGGATTGATGCAAGGGTTGGTCTGTGCAGTACCCAATACAGAGGTACAAAACGCCTGCCTCTCCGAGGGGCTCCTGACAGTCGTGGCCAGCAACAACGTGCTCCGTATGGTGCCGCCATTAATCGTCGGCGATGCCGACATCGATACAGCGTTGACATGCTTGGCTGCAGCAGCGAGGCGCTGCCGCCCCTCATCATTATCGGTGGCAGCGAAGTGAGCGTGCTGGTGTCCGGACAAGCCGGGTCCCGTACCTTGCGGCATTTCCTTGATATCGCCGCTTTGGATGCCCCCACGTTGCGCCGAATTCTCGACATGGCAGCACGCTTTAAACGGGCAGGGCGGGCCGGGTCACGTCCGTTGGCCGGTCGCGCTCTCGCGATGATTTTCGAAAAACCTTCAACACGGACACGCGTAAGCTTTGAGATGGCAATGCGCGGGCTCGGCGGTGACGTCGTTATGCTATCCTCGCGGGAAATGCAGCTTGGTCGCGGAGAAACGATCGGCGACACTGCCCGTGTCCTCTCACGCTATGTCGATGCCATTATGCTGCGGACGGACCGCGAGGCAAAGCTGTTAGAACTCGCATCATGCGCGACAGTTCCGGTCATCAATGGCCTGACCGAAAAATCGCATCCCTGCCAGGTCATGGCCGATATCATGACATTTGAAGAGCACCGCGGTCCGATTGCGGGACAAAAAATTGCCTGGGTCGGCGACGGCAACAATGTGGCGAAGAGCTGGATCGAAGCCGCCGCACGCTTCCGCTGCTCACTGCGCCTTGCATGTCCTCCGAGCAGACTCCCTGATGCTGATACGATAAGCTGGGCGAGGGCTCAGGGCACGGATATTCTGCTGACTGAAGACCCAGTTGAAGCTGTGGCCGACGCCCGCTGCGTCATGACCGACACGTGGATCAGCATGGGCGACGAGGATATGGCCGCGCGCCAGCATGCCGTGCTTGCACCATACCAGGTCAATGAAACACTGATGGCACATGCCGCAACGGATGCCATCTTTATGCATTGCCTTCCGGCTCACCGCGACGAAGAGGTTTCAGCTGGTGTGATCGACGGTCCGCAATCGGTAGTATTCGATGAAGCAGAGAACCGCCTGTTTGTGCACCAAGGTATCCTCGCCTGGACTCTGGGTGGCTGACAAGGATCCTGCAAGGGATCAATCAAAAAGTACTCTGCCGCCTATGGCGTCGAGACGGCTGAGCACAGCCGGGTCCCGCTCCGATGGCGCCGTGATAATTGCATGATCCAGGGCATGATCACATCCACCGTGGCAATGTTGGTGTTCGGCGCCCAAACTCGGAACGACGGCTCGCACCAAAGCCCGAGCGCGATCGGCGTTACCGAGCAGGACTTTCACCACGTGTTCTACGGTCACAGCTTCGTGCTCATCATGCCAGCAGTCGTAGTCGGTCACCATCGCCACGGTCGCGTAACAAATCTCCGCCTCACGTGCGAGTTTTGCCTCGGGCATATTAGTCATGCCGATAACGGAGCATCCCCAGCTTCGATAAAGCTCGCTTTCCGCGCGTGTAGAAAACTGGGGTCCCTCCATGGCAAGATAGGTACCACCGCGGGTGACAGGCAAGTCCAAAGCGCGAGATGAAGTCTCGAGAGCATCGCCGAGACGGGCACAAACCGGATTAGCCATTGAGACGTGCGCCACGCAGCCGGCACCGAAAAAGCTCTTCACGCGCGCAAAGGTACGATCAATGAATTGATCGACAATAACGAAATGACCAGGCGGCAGTTCGGCCCGAAGGCTGCCGACCGCCGACAGGGACAGGATATCAGTGACCCCGACGCGCTTCAGCGCATCGATATTGGCTCGGAAATTAAGATCGGATGGCGGCAACCGGTGTCCCCGGCCATGGCGCGGCAGGAAGACAACCTGCACCCCCGCCAGAGTGCCAAACAACAACTCGTCAGAAGGATCGCCCCACGGGGTAGCAACACGTTCCCAATGCTGGTCGGCAAGGCCCTCAATATCATAGAGCCCAGAACCGCCGACAATGCCAACTACTCTGGCTTTTTGACTCATCGTCCCCGCCCCGGGCGCAACGCAATGAGGCCGACCAACCAGAAAACCACGAGATAGATCATTGCCGTTAGTCCGACCAATTTCCGTTCATTCAAAGTGGGATCCGCAGACCACGCGAGGAATACCGTGACATCGTGTGCCATTTCGCCAACATCAGGCTTGACGCCATCTGCAAACGTCACCGAGCCTTTCTTCAAGGCTGGGGCCATCGCAATCTGACCACCAGGATAAGCTACATTGTAGTAATAGCCCGGGATGATCGCGGCATCAGGGGGCGCCTCGCGGTAACCTGTTAGCAGCGAGTAGAGGGCTTCCGGTCCGCCGCGCCGCGCCGCAACGGTCAAGGATAGATCGGGGGCAGCCACAGAGCTACCATGTGAGTCCAATGCACGCATCCGGTCATCAGGCGTCACGGCCATTTCCTTTTTGCCTACCATGCGCTTAATCTTGCTCGTTAGCGCTACGATCTCGGAATGGGAAAGACCAATTCCTCTGAGATCACGATAACGAATCAAACGCAACCCATGGCATTCTGCGCAATCAGCTTGGTACACCACCAAACCCTGCTGTAGGGTGGTGGCGTCGAAACTGCCAAACGGCGCCTCGAATGGCCATGACTGATGATCGCCGGCAGCGCGTGCGACAGCTAGTGCCATAAACGAAAGAACGGCAAAGGCAATGACACGATTCATCTTATTGCTCCAAGCGGCCATCGCCTTTGGCGCGGTTGCCTTCCAGCAGTGTGACAACAGGCGTTATCACGACGAGAAAAGCAAACCAGTACAACGTGGCTAAATCTACGATGATGGGCGAAAAACGGTGGGCAGGCTCTGCGGCAGCGACTGACAGAACAATAAAATCAAGTCCAAACAGCCACACGAAAAATCGGAACACCGGGCCCGCCTTAACGGACTGCTCACGTCTAAGGTCGAGCCAGGGCATTGCGCCTAGCAACAACAAACTCCCTATAACCAGGTAAGCGCCACCGTGAACACTCTGCGCGGCTCCAGCCAATCCTTGAAAAACGAGAAGATACCATGGCAACGTGACTTGTAGTGGTATGGCCAGCGGATCTGGCGGGATTGCGTTTAGTCTTGTAGAGCCAAGCCCAGGCGCGAAGGTGATCAACGCCACACAGGCAAAGGCTAACAGGATCACACCGCTGAACAGGTTTCGATTATAATGGGCTCTCTGGAGAGCCAAATCCTCGCGCCTACTTTTGTCGCCACCCCGCGACACGTGACGGACCGTCATGGTAAAAACCGCGACAACAACGAGCAAAAACCCGATCGCTATATGAGCCATAGCGACTCGCGATAACGTTGTCATGCCCACTGAATAGCCACCGCGCAGCGCCGTTGCCAAACCCGGACCGATAATCGGAAGCGCCGCAAGGTGCTGCGCCACGCTCGGCAGTGAACCGAGGCTGGCAGCGCCGCCAACCGTGGCAAAGCCAAAATACGCTACCGCCACAAAAGCAACGAGACGAAGCACAACAAGAATCCAGGCAAAGGCCCGCGGGCCACGATGGGCGCCGCGACTGATTCCGTAAAAAATCTGCAAATACACCAGACCAAACAACATGGTGGTACTGGCGCCGTGCAGATCCCGGATTAGCCAGCCGAAATTGACGTCGCGCATGATGTATTGCAGGGAGTTGAAGGCTGACGGGATCCCGGGACGGTAGAAGAAGCCGAGCCATACGCCTGAAATTGCGAGGACAAGCACGGCTACCCAGATCAACGCTTCCATCACGCCGAAGAGGCCAGCGGAAAGCGGGGCTGAAGCGGAGGACCGCCACCTATTAACGAATGGGCACACGGACTCTCGTTGGCCTGGCAAAGCCGGCGTGGCGTCCGACTCCTTGCTGGCGAATGCTTTTTTCATGACTTTAGCCCAATACGATCGTGTTCCGATCCGCGAACCGGTACGGCGGGATCGTCAGATTGCGTGCTGCAGCAGCGTTTAAGGCACGCCCGGCTGCGTCGTATCTTGCGCCATTGCAAGGATCGTCGAAACCATCCGGCGTCGCCACAACTTCGCAGCCGCTGGCTGGATCAACAGCAACCACAACGATGACGTTCGGCAGGCCCGGCGTAATGCGCGTTGCCAGCGAAACAGGCTGTTGCAAGCTTCGTGTGGGGATGGCCTGGAGCTGGCTCATCTGTTGCTTTGTGAGGTGGCGAATGATCACCGGATTATCTTTCCAGGTCACCACGT
Organism: Pseudomonadota bacterium; assembly: GCA_021829055.1. GTDB lineage: Bacteria > Pseudomonadota > Alphaproteobacteria > Acetobacterales > Acetobacteraceae > Acidiphilium. The sequence goes on along the minus strand of JAJZCS010000011.1, from coordinate 14,225 downwards.
CAGTCTCGCCCTGCTTCACGCTACCGAGCTCAACGGCGATGTGTGTCTCCGCCCTCGCGTTTGGATCAGGCCCGAGAGCCGCCCCAAAAATATACGCCAGCGCTCCGGTGGCTACCGCGGCCATGGCAACCATAAGGATCGTGGAAAAATTCATGGTTGCAGCCTCGCCCCCGTGATCATGCGCGATTTCCGCCTTATCCATCACTGTTCTGCACCTCCTCCCACTACGGCGTTCACTTTTCCTCGAGCACCCGATGGCCCCAATGTCGAAAAACTTCAACCCCGTCAGAATCGGGAAACGCATCCGACGCTGCTGCATGAAGGGCTGGGAGACGAGACCCAACCTGAGTATATAGCGCTGCAATGAACCTCCCGGTAACACCTGCTCGGCCCAAGCATGAGTCGCTCAAAGCCGATGCAAAAGGATGGTTCGAGGAGCTGCGTGATCGTATCGGCGCGGCCTTCGAAGCAATCGAGCAAGATTATGATGGTCAATTGTGCCACAAAACGCCGGGCCGCTTCGTGTATTCCCCCTGGACGCGGGAATCGGGAGGAGGAGGCGTCACCGCCGTGATGCGTGGCCGCGTGTTCGAAAAAGTCGGCATCAATGTTTCAACGGTCTGGGGGACGTTCGATCCTGAATTTAGCAAGACAATTCCTGGAGCCGAGCAGGATCCGCACTTTTGGGCTGCGGGGATCAGCTTGGTGGCGCATATGCATAGTCCCCACGTTCCCGCCGCACATATGAATACCCGGATGCTGGTAACGACCAAGGGCTGGTTTGGTGGGGGCGGAGACTTGACCCCCTTGCAACCAGGAACGGAAGCAGCTTGCGAAGATGCTGCAGCCTTCCACGCCGCCTATCGGCGCGCCTGCGATGCGCACCATCCAAATTATTACGAGAAGTACAGAAAATGGTGTGACAACTATTTTTTTCTTCCGCACCGCGACGAAACGCGCGGGGCTGGCGGGATTTTTTTTGATTATCTCGACTCCGGAGACGTGATAGATGATTTTGCCTTCACCCGCGATATCGGCCTCGCCTTTCTTGAATCCTATCCCGCGATTGTACGGCGGCGCATGAACGAGCGCTGGACCGAAGCGGAACGCGAGGCTCAGCTGATCCGCCGAGGACGTTACGTTGAGTTCAATCTCCTTTATGATCGCGGCACCATATTTGGCCTGAAAACCGGAGGCAACGTTGAAGCGATTTTGATGAGCCTGCCACCCGAGGTTAAGTGGCCTTAGAGAATGTCATGCGTTATTGGGTAAATCCGCCTCAGGGGTTTTTAAGAACGTGCTCGCGGCCTTGCTAAGGCGCCTGGCGAGTTCCTAAGATTCAATGACGTTGTGGGATTGCGCATGGACACAATCTACAGGGGCGATCTGACCACACCGGCCGGGCGACGCAATGCCTGGATTGACGCGTTGTTCGTTGACCACGCGGTGTTTCGCCTCGCATGGACCAATTTCGCCGCAGTTGCGCCAGGGGTATTGTACCGCGCCAATCATCCATTGCCATTCCACCTTGATCGATTCGCTCGCAGGGTTGGACTGAGAACGCTGATCAATCTTCGCGGTCAATGCAGAAACGGATCGGATGCTCTCTCCCGGGAGGCGGCAGCCCTGCTCCATCTGGATTTCGTCGATATGCCGGTGGAATCGCGTGGAGCCCCCCAACGGGCACGGATTCTGCGCCTAGCGGACATTTATCGCACGATGACGCGGCCAGCTCTAATCCACTGCAAGTCGGGTGCCGACCGCGCCGGGATTGCGGCTGCACTTTTCATCCTCATTGAAGGCGGCTCGTCGGTTGAGGCTCAACGCCAGCTGAGCTGGCGTTTCGGCCATATCAAGCAATCCAGCACAGGAATTCTAGACGAATTCCTCAAGACTTACGCGCGTGAAGCGGAAGGCCGCAGACCATTCCTCGCCTGGGTCGCCGAAGATTATGATGAAACCTTACTCCGCGAGCGCTTTCAATCCCGTTCAATGGCCCGTTTCGTTAACGACCGAATATTGCGGCGTGAATAGGACGGCGTAAGCATTAAATCTCTGGCGGGGTGGCCGCTATAGGGATTTCCCGCGTTTCCACAGCTGGCTGATCGCCCGATCCCGGACTCGGGGAAGCTTGGGCGCTGCTGATTTCTGCCTCTATGTCGTCACTCGTCTCGCGTGCACGGTAGCTCTGACCGTTACTCTGATATTGCCCGCTCTGCCCACCATGCGTGCCTTGAGCCTGGTTCATCGCTAGCGTGATGCGGAAATAATGCTCGGCGTACTGGAAGTAGCTTTCTGCCAGAACACGATCACCGGCACTGGACGCATCGCGACCAAGCTGTTGGTATTTATCATAGAGCTGTTGCGCCGTACCACGAACCCGCTGTTCCGGCCCGCTGCTATCGAACACGTGGTTTCGATTGAGCGGGGTACCACTCTGATAGCTACGGAAACCGCCGCCTCCACCGCCACTTCGGTTGCTGCGCCCGCGCATACGTTTGATGTTCATTGAATCCAATCATCCTGATGTGAGTACAATAGCGGAAGACCAGAATCGGCATGACCCGACCTTTTGCTCCCGCGCCGATCATCCGCGACCGGATTCAATCCTGAATCCAACTTGGCACAGTGATTTCGGCGTCCACTCGTTCGAACCACGCCGACGACAACAACGTCGACCTTACGCGTTGGCTAGAAGGAGCAATCGTCGCGAGTTACAACGGCTATTGCGAATCGCGACCGGTTGCGAATCATATAGCCCAGTTTCGCCGCGGCGCCAAATTCTTTTTGATTCAGGATTTTGTGGGTGTGATGATCAAAGCACGAGGCAGCGTTGCAATGTCATGACGCAGCTCGACCTCAAATCCGGCAGCTCGCGCTAGATGTGTAACCTGGTCCGCCTGCCTACAGCCTATTTCCATGAATGCGGCGCCACCCGGGGCAAGCACTCGACCGAGAACGGGAAGAATCGCCCGATATGCATCCAAACCGTCTGCACCGCCATCCAACGCTGAAGCTGGCTCGAAACACCGAACCTCGGGCATCAATTCGGCGATAGCCGCCGACTCGATATAAGGCGGGTTCGTCACGATTATGTCAAAGCCGGCCGTACCGAGACTTGCGGCCCAGTCACCGACTACAAAATGGCTCCGTGCCGCCAAATGGTTTCTCACGGCGTTGCGCCTTGCCAGCATTACCACTTGCTCGATCCGATCGACGCCAACGCCAATGGCCTGTGGAAATTCAGCAAGCACTGCAAGCAGCAATGCACCGGTACCCGTCCCAAGATCGAGAATGCGACTGACCGAATCACGTTGAGTAAACCGAGCTAGCACAGCTTCGATCAAGGTTTCACTGTCAGCGCGCGGAATCAGCGTAAGTGGCGAAACCTCAAGATCGAGCGTCCAAAATGCAGCTCGCCCAACAATCAGCGCAAAGGGTTCATGCGCTGCACGACGTATCGCCAGATCAAGCGCTGCATGTTCGGGAACGACATCGCGCAAAAGCAGATCGTCGACGTGGCAGCCGAGCGCCTGCGCGAGCAAAAGCCTTGCCTCCCGACGCGACTCATCGATACCAGCGGCTTTGAGCCGGGTCGAAATTTGTGCAAGCGCCTCGCAAAGCGGGATCATCCCTGAGCGGCCGCAAGCTTGGCGGCCTGATCATGGGCGGTCAGAGCATCGATGATTTCGCCGAACTCGCCAAGCATTACCCGATCAATCTTGTGGAGGGTAAAATTGATGCGATGATCGGTCACCCGCCCCTGAGGAAAATTGTAGGTTCGTATGCGCTCCGAGCGATCGCCTGTCCCGACCTGAGACCTTCGGTCAGCGGCACGCCCGGCGTCGGCACGAGTACGTTCAGCATCAAAGATGCGGGCACGCAAGACTTTCATCGCCTTGGCACGGTTCTTGTGCTGGCTCCGTTCCTCCTGCATGGCAACGACGATGCCGGTGGGGAGATGGGTAATCCGGACCGCACTCTCGGTTTTGTTGACGTGCTGACCTCCGGCACCGGAAGCGCGATAGACATCAATCCTGAGATCACTCTCGTTAATATCGATATCGATATCCTTGGCTTCAGGAAGCACTGCGACCGTAACGGTCGACGTATGAATGCGGCCTTGCGCCTCAGTCGCAGGGATCCGTTGGACTCGGTGTACGCCACTTTCGTATTTCAACCTGGCAAAGACGGAGGTGCCCGCGATCTCTGCGACCCCTTCCTTGAGCCCCCCCAGCTCGGTCTCGGCGTAATTCAGGACTTCGAAGCGCCAGCCGTGCGCCTCGGCATAGCGCTTGTACGCAGCAAAAAGCTGAGCGGCGAACAGTGCGGCTTCGTCACCCCCCGCAGCGGGCCGGATCTCCAGTATGGCTGGCAGTTCGTCAGCCTCATCTTTTGGCAGGAGCGCAAGGCGAATCTCGTGTTCAAGTGCAGGGATCAATTCGTGGAGAGCCAAAAGCTCGGCGTCAGCAAGTTCGCGCAGTTCAGGGTCGGCCCGGGCAATCTCCGCTTCGAGTCGCGCGCGTTCAGCTGCGCGAAGAGCGTTGACGCGCTCCTCCACCGGCTTGATCTCAGCGAGCTCGCGTGAAGCCGAGATAAAGGCATCCCCTTGTAGACCCGAGGCTAGCATGGCACGCAGTTCGGAAGCGCGCGTCGCAATGCGGTCGAGCTTACCTTTCAAATTCATTGTAGAACATCGGGCAAATCGGAGATCTGAACCTCGCGCTGGGTCCCGTCGGCGAGATTCTTCAGCGCTACAGCACCACGCGAGGCCTCATCCGCACCAATCAGGATCGCAAACGCCGCTTCGGACTTATTGGCGCGCTCCAGTCTTCGTTTTGCGTTGCCACGGTATGCCATCTCGGCAGGAATGCTCACTGCACGGAGGTCTCGCAGAACAGAGCAGGCCAACGATTCCAGCGTATCCTGCATCGGAATGACCGCTACCGGTGAACGCGGCCTTACCGGCTCGTCAATCAGCATGGACAGTCTTTCGATTCCCGCAGCCCATCCAATCCCTGGAACCTTCGGCCCACCCATCAATTCCACAAGCATGTCGTAACGACCACCCGCGAGAATCGTTCCCTGCGCTCCAAGCCTGGTGGTAACAAACTCAAAAGCGCTGTGATTGTAATAATCCAGCCCTCGCACAATTCTCGGGTTTTCAACAAAAGCGACGTCAAGATCGACAAGCCTGGCTTTCAACGTCGCGTAAAAGTCGCGCGCCTGAATGGTAAGATACTCGTGAATCGTTGGGGCCCGTGCCACCAGAGCCAAGTCGTCCTCATCCTTCGAGTCGAGAATCCGCAGGGGATTTTTCTGAAGTCGTAACTTGCTGTCGGCTGACAACTTGTCGGCATACACCGAGAAAAAATTGACAAGAGCGGTACGGTATGCATCGCGGCTTTCCGAATCTCCCAATGTGTTGATATTGAGTTCCACTCCTCGGTCGATACCGAGGGCATGAAGCACGTGCCCCCCACAGGCAATTGCCTCGGCATCAGCCACTGCGGTGTCCGCCCCCAAAATTTCCAGACCGATCTGATGAAACTGGCGGTATCGTCCCTTCTGTGGTCTTTCGAAGCGAAACATCGCCCCGGCATAAAAGACCTTCTGCGGCAAACTTTGTGTTAACCCGTTTGTAACCAGAGCACGACATATCCCCGCCGTTCCTTCCGGACGAAGCGTAATGCTCTCGCCGCCCCGGTCTTCGAACGAATACATCTCCTTGGTCACGACATCCGAGGTATCGCCAAGCGTGCGGGAAAACACTGCTGTTGCCTCGAACATTGGCGTAATCCATTCTGTCGCGCCGTAGAGGGAAGTGATTCGGCGCGCTGTCTCGATAACCCGGCGGTGGCGGAGCGCTTCAACGCCGATTAGGTCCTGAGTTCCGCGAACCGGTTGCAGCTTGATCAAATCGGGTCATCCTCAAAACAATTGCCTGCCTGGGTCGCCGCAAGACTACGGCGACGAGGCCGGTTTGCCGCAAATTCTGCCGGTTGAACAGAATGCCTGGTGGGGAATGCTCGGGTCGTCGGTATCGGCTTTATTCGGCGGCTACCCGCGCCCGCGCCGCCTCTTCCTGAATTTCCGCCGCACGACGTTCAACCAATTCTACGACGTGATCGATCATGGTCTCGCCTTCAACGGTATGGTCCGTCCTTCCCGCAGAATAGACCATGTGTCTGCCGTTTCCTCCCCCAGTTACACCGAGATCGGTCATCAATGCCTCTCCCGGCCCGTTCACCACGCAGCCGATGATCGACAGGGTAATTGGTGTCTGGATGTGAGCGAGCCGGTCTTCGAGTTTGGAAACAGTATCGATCACATTAAATCCCTGGCGGGCACAGGACGGGCAGGAGATGATTCTCACCCCCCGATGGCGGATCCCCAATGATTTTAGGATTTCCCAGCCGACCAGAACCTCCTCCTCGGGTTCCGCCGAGAGCGAGACCCGCATCGTATCGCCGATCCCGGCCCAGAGAAGTGAACCAAGACCAATCGAGGATTTCACAGTGCCGGTCCGCCGTCCGCCGGCTTCGGTAATGCCGATATGCAAGGGATGGTCACAGACTTCAGCAAGCTGCTGATAGGCTGCAACTGCCATAAATACGTCAGATGCCTTCACGCTAATCTTGAACTCGTGAAAATCGTGATCCTGAAGGATTTTCGCATGTTCCAAGGCCGATTCGACGAGTGCGTCCGGATTCGGTTCGCCGTATTTTTCCAACAAATGGCGCTCAAGCGACCCGGCATTGACCCCAATCCGCATGGAGCAGCCATGGTCTCGTGCAGCGTTTATCACCTCGCGTATCCGCTCTGCACTGCCAATATTGCCCGGATTAATTCGTAAGCACGCCGCACCTGCCTTCGCCGCTTCGATCGCCCGTTTGTAATGGAAGTGGATGTCGGCTACGATCGGAACATTCACCTGCGCCACGATATCGGCAAGAGCGGCTGTACTCGCTTCATCGGGGCATGAAACGCGAACGATGTCCGCGCCAGCCTTTTCGGCACGCCGAATCTGGGACACAGTTGCTGCGACATCTTCGGTCGGTGTGTTCGTCATGGTTTGCACGGCAATTGGCGCATCGCCGCCCACTGGTACGGAACCGACATGGATCTGGCGGCCTTTTCGGCGGTTAATCTGCTGGTATTCGCGATAATTCATGATGGCTCGACTTGTATGAAGCAACAGGGTCCGACCAAGATCATTGGCCCGACACCGACGTTTTCGGCAATGGCACGCGCGTGCCAACAGGAACAGCGGACGCCGGAGATGTCGGCGTACGGATCGAATTCGTCAAGATTGCGGGCGGCGAGACTTGCCCCGTCGCGGCTGGCTTCTGGACGCCTGTCAGCAAGACATGCCGCAGGACAACTCCCGGAGGACCAAGCGGTGGTCCCGCATGCCCGTTGCGGACAATGATCGTGCCTCCGGCATTGCCGGTCGTGAGGGTAATCCCGGGCTCATTTGGCACCGGCCAACCTTCGCCGGCTTTCAAAAGCTGGCTAAACAAGACCTTTCCCTTCGCATCGCGGATCTGCACCCAGGATTTGGACGTCGCGGAAACCACCAAAGGTGACGAATCTATGGGCGGTACGGTCGGGGACGAGGATGCCGTTCCAACCGACGGAGCGGTGTCACTGCTTGTCGGCGCGGCATGAGAAACCCTGGAGGTATTGGGCAAGCCGGCTACAACACGTGCCGCGTCAGGACGATTAAGCGACTGCGTGGCCATCCCCACGACAGCGTTCGCGGCAACAGTTGATCCCCTTTTCGTCGGCGGCCCTTGTACAGGGTTGGCGACACCAGCAGACCGAATCTCGGTCGAAGCAGGATTGGCCGCCGGGCTCGGAATCTCCGTAGCCCCACTCAGGGGTTTCGGCGGCTGCAAGTCCGTGTTCACAGGCGGTATTTCCGCCACCCTTGCTTTTGCCGCCAGTCCCGGTGTCGCAGTTCGCGGCCCGGAAGACGGCATTGATTTCGCCGTGGTTGGCAAGTCGGATTTGGGGACCGCGAGCGGCGCGAGCTTTGTCGGCACCGGCGGGACTGCGTCTGCCAAGTGGAGTTGATGTTCACTGTGCTGGTACCACAGGAAGTATCCACCGACAGCGATCACCAGCGCCACAAGTGCGAGGGCTCCTGGCGGAACCGCTCGATCAGGGACCGGTTCCGGAAAATTCAGCTTTGGCTCTTTCGGCGGCGTCATGCCCTCCGCACGGAAGCGGCGCAAAATTTCTTCCGGATCAAGGCCAAGCACTTCTGCGTAATTTCGAATAAATCCAGCCGCGTACGCCGGCGCCGGCAAGGCAGCAAGGTCACCAGCTTCGATAGCGTCGAGCAGAGCCTGGCGGATTTTCAGGCGACCCGACAGGTCAGCAACCGACCATCCAAGCTGCTCGCGGACAGCGCGCAACTCGCTCCCCACTTTTGCCGGACCTGTCAACGACACCGACTCGTTGCCTTCTCCCGTCCGCTGTTCGATTTCTTGACCCGCCACGATGCCCGATCTGTTGTCCTTATCCGAATTGAACGCCTGACCCGTGAATTCCATTGCTGATCGCTGGGCAATGGCTCGACGACGACGGAAATGTAGCGCGTCGGACTCAGATCGGCAAATCGTGCTCACGCGCCCATGCTGCAAGCGGTTCGCGCAGTGAAATGCCTGCGGCGCCTGCTCGCCGCAATTCTCGCAAGACCGGCCGCAGTTCGTTCAGGTCGACGGACGCGAGCGCCGCCTTAACAGGTAAAATTGAAGCGCCGGACATGGACAACGTCCGTACTCCGATCGCCGCGAAGGCCAGCGCATCCAACGGCTGCCCCGCAGCCTCGCCACATACTGAAAATCCGACATCTTCCTCAGCGCATGCTGCGGCGAGCCCCTCAAGCAGTTCGAGAACCGGAGCCGACAGCACATCATAACGCCCGGCAAGCCGTGGCGCCCCCCGATCGGCCGCAAACAGAAATTGCATCAGATCATTGGTGCCGACCGAAATGAAATCCGCCTCCGCCAGCAATCCCGGCAACTGAAACAACAGCGCCGGCACTTCCAGCATCGCACCGACCTCGATCGAGGTCGGTCCCGGGACAGTTCGACCAGCTTCGGCTTCCAGTAAATCACGTGCGGCACGAAATTCCGCCACCGTTGCCACCATCGGAAACATCACCGAAAGCGGATACCCTGCGGTCCCCGTCAGCAATGCCCGCAACTGCCGGCGCAAAACTGCCGGCCGATCGAGGCCAACGCGCAAGCTCCGCCAACCCATCGCAGGATTTTCCACAACATCGTCGGACTCACCCCGAAGCATCTTGTCTGCGCCCAGATCAAGGGTTCGAAAAATCACCCGGCGTCCCCCGGCTCGCTCAACCACCTGCCGGTATTCTGCTGCCTGCTCGGCAATCCCCGATTGCCGTCCTGAAGCCAAAGCAGTGATTTCGGTACGGTAGAGGCCAATGCCCTCGCTGCCCGTCCGCTCAAGCTGGTCGAGTTCAAGGGCAAGTCCTACGTTCAGCATCAGACTCAACCGCGTTCCGTCACGGGTCTCCGCCGGCCGGTCACGGTAGGCTGCAAGTTCGGAAATGCGGTCATTCCGCACAGCTAAGGCACGCTCGTATGCAGCGGCGAGTTCGCGGTCGGGACGCAATACAAACGTGCCCAACTCCGCGTCCAGCAAGACGTCGTCACCTTCGCGCGTCGCTTCAAAAGCACCCGCCTCAACCGCAAGCGCAGGCAATTCCAACGCGCGCGCCAGAATCGCCGCATGACCGCTGGCGCTGGCCTCCTCAATCGCAACGCCGACGATGCCTCGCCGATGCCAGTCAAGCAGTTCAGCCGGGCCAAGCCGGCGCGCGATCAACACCATCCCCTCGGCGCGGTCCGGCTTCCCTAGCCCGGCCCCCAACGCCACCAGCATTCGCTCGATCATGTCTTCGATATCAGCGAGTCGCTCACGCAGATAGGGATCGGCCAGCCGCCGCATACGGCTGCGCAAAGCCGCCCCTACCTGATCGACGGCTGCTTCAGCACTCAGTCCTTCGCTGATCGCCGCACGCACTCGCTCCAACCAGCCGCCACTTTGTGCGATTGCCCGGTAGGCCTCGAGGATCTCACGACTGGCTTCGCCAGTCGTGAGCGTTTCGGCGATCAAATCATTCAGACTCGCTTCCGCCTCGACGACGGCGCGGTCAAGTCGCGTACCTTCGGCCACCGGATCATCGGCCAAGACCCGCAACGGTCTGACATTCCGGCCCAGCGGCAGCGCCGTGCCTCGCACGATGCCGGGCGCGAGCGGGTGGCCAGCGTAACGCCGGGGCAGAGCGTCACCAAGGCTGCGTGACGCCGACTGTACCGCGCCGAGCCCTGCCAACGTTTCCGCCAGCAGCATGGCAAGTGTCGAAACCGCCTCGCCTTCAATGGGCGCGAAACGTCGTGCCGCCCGATCCTGAAGAGCGATGACGCCAAGAGTCTGCCCGGCCCGTCGGATCGGAACGGCAAGCATGGCAGCGAATTGCTCCTCACCGGTACTTGGCCGCGGGGCGAAATCCGGATGTTGGTGGGCGTCAGCCAGATTCATGGTTTCGCCCGACGCCGCCACGATACCAACAATGCCCTCACCAATCCGAAGCCGAGTGGCGCCGATAGACTCGGGTCTCAACCCGTGACTCGCGACCAACTCCAGTATCTCACCCGGTCGCACCACATAGATCGAGCAGACATCAACCCGCATTTCGACGGCAATCAGCCGTGTGAGTTCAGCAAGGCTCCAGCTGCTGGTGGCAAGAATTTCCCGCAGCCGCGCGAACAGGCTTCGTGCCGCTGCCCGCCGATACGGTCTTTGCGGCGATACAGTGTTACGCGGCGGCGCTGGCCTGGGCATCGTCGCCGGGAATCACCCCCGGTATCTCCATCGAGTTTTGTCGGAGTACCAACGCAGTTTCGGCCTGCTGGACGAGCTCGCGGATGATCTCGGCCACCGGTTGCACCTGTGTCACCATACCAACAGATTGCCCAGCCATGACTGAGCCTGTCTCAACTTCGCCATCGATCACAGCTCGTCGTAGGGCGCCGGACCAAAAATACTCAATGGACATCTGTGCCTCTTCGCGGGAAATTTCCCCAGCCTCAAACCGCCTGATCGTTTCGACCTGATGGGCCATGAACCGCTTGGTTCCTTCATTGACCAACCCGCGCACGGGTATGACCGGAAACCGAGCGTCTAGCTGGACCGACGGAACCGCGTCACGCGCGTTCGCCCTCACAAATGCCCGTTTGAAGTTCTCATGTGCTATACTTTCTGTCGCGGCAGCAAAACGGGTGCCGAGCTGGGCGCCAGCCGCACCCATCTCGAGAAATGCCAGAATTGCCTCCCCACGGCCAATGCCACCGGCAACGAAGACTGGGACCTCGCGAATGACCGGCAATATTTCCTGGGCCAGAACGCCAAGCGAAACCGGGCCGATATGGCCGCCCGCTTCCGATCCTTCGATCACAAGGGCGTCAGCACCACTCTTGATCAGTCGTTTCCCCAGCACGACGGCCGGGGCAAAGCAAATTAGCTTTGCTCCCCCATCCTTTACCGCGCGTACAGCTGCGGCGCTGGGGATACCCCCAGCCAGAACTATATGGCCAACCCTGTGCTCCAGGCAGATACCAATCAGGGCATCGAGTTCCTTGTGCATCGTGATCAAATTGACACCAAAAGGTTTCGCAGTCAGTGCCTTGGTACCTGCAATCTCCGCATCCAGTGCGGAAGGTGACATTGAGCCGGTCGCAATGACACCGAAGCCACCAGCATTGGAAATTGCAGCCACCAGATGCCGTTCGCTGACCCAGCTCATGGCACCGCCCATGATCGCAGTTTCGGCACCCAAGAATTCACACCCTCGAAACCACAGCGCATCAAGATGAGCACGCGGACTCATGCGACATCAAGTCCGTATGCGGTGTGGAGTGCGCGCACCGCCAGCTCGGTGTACTCCGCCGCAATTAGAACGCTGACCTTGATTTCACTGGTCGAGATCACCTGGATATTAATTCCCCGCGAGGCAAGTGTCTTGAACATTGTTCCAGCGACGCCCGCATGGCTCCGCATACCGACGCCAACGACCGAGATTTTTGCCACGTCCGGATCAGCCGTCAGCTCGGCGTATCCGATCTCGTCGTGCCGCGCTTCCAAAACCTCCCGCGCGCGTGGCAGCTCATCCTTGTTGAGTGTGAAGGTCATGTCCGTCGTGCCATCCTCGGAGACATTCTGCACGATCATGTCGACGTTAATGCCTGCCTCGGCGAGCGGGAAAAACACCGATGCTGCAACTCCCGGCCGATCTGGCACTCGGCGGATCGTCAGTTTCGCTTCATCCCGGGAATAGGCAATACCGGCCACGATCTCTTGTTCCACGATTTCATCCTCGTCAACGACCAGCGTCCCAGGCGCGTCGGTGAAGCTGGATAGCACCTGCACGCGCACACGTTCCTTCATCGCCAATTCGACCGACCGCGTCTGTAGCACCTTTGCACCGACGGACGCGAGCTCAAGCATTTCCTCATACGTAATGTGGGCCAACTTTCGCGCTTTCGGCACAATTCTGGGATCGGTCGTATACACTCCATCGACATCGGTATAGATATCGCAGCGATCGGCCTGAAGCGCCGCAGCTAAGGCCACAGCGGACGTGTCCGAACCGCCCCGGCCAAGAGTCGTAATTCGCCGATCGGGCCCGATCCCTTGAAAGCCGGCTACCACGGGAACTTGTCCCGCCTGCATTCGGCGAATCATTTCCGCACCTTCAATTGCGTTTATTCGGGCCTTGCCATGCTGGCCATCGGTTGCAATGGGTACTTGCCAGCCTGTCCAAGACCTCGCTTCGACACCAATGGTCTGCAGCGCGATTGCCAATAGCCCGGCAGTAACCTGCTCTCCAGTCGCGACAACTGCATCGTATTCCCGGGCGTCATAAAGCGGCGAGAGTTCCTGGCACCACGCAACGAGTTGGTTGGTCGTTCCAGCCATGGCAGAAATCACGACGGCCACCTCATGCCCCGCTTCGACGGCGCGAGCCACACGAGTGGCCACATTGCGGATCCTTTCCAGATCAGCGACGGACGTGCCGCCGAATTTCATCACGATACGCGTCATTGTTCCCTAGTCCGTTCGGTCGGAGATCGATTCGTCCGATAGCAAAAGTCGTTGGCTTGCGTCAGTTCCCCGGCGCGCTCACATACCGGTCGAAGCCGGAGAGAGCAATGCAACGTCAGGATGATACTGTAATCGCGAACGCGAGTGGAACGGCACCGGCCGAACTTGCGAAATTCAGTGCGATGGCTGCACGCTGGTGGGACGCCGATGGACCGATGTCGGCGCTCCTTGCAATGAACCCTGCCAGAACCAACTGGATCGTGGAGCGGATTCGCGCGCGGTACGGGGCTGGGCCAGTACGCGTGCTCGACGCCGGCTGCGGAGCCGGCTTGCTTTGCGAAAGCCTGGCACGAGCCGGTTGCCACGTCACGGGCCTGGATGCCGCACCTGAAACCATAGCGGCTGCGCAAGCGCACGCGGCTCGTTCCGGCTTGAGTGTCGATTATCGGACTGGCACGGTCACTGATCTGCGCAAAAACAACGAACGCTACCCGGTCATTACGGCCCTTGAAATCATCGAACACGTCGAGTGCCCGCGGGACTTTCTTTCGAACCTCTCCGGCCTCCTGGAATCGAATGGAATCCTATTCCTTTCCACGATCAACCGGACCCCTCGATCTTTTCTCTTAGCAAAAATCGGGGCTGAATACCTCTTTCGGCTACTACCCGTGGGCACGCACGCCTGGAGTAAATTCATTACGCCTGATGAACTTGCGGAACAACTGCGCGAGGCCGGCTTACGCGTGACGGACATCACGGGAATGGCTCCCGACCGAAGCGTACGGCATTTCCGCCCCACACCCGACCTGAGAGTCAATTATATGGCGATGGCGGTTGCGGGTAGTTAGCCAGATCACCCAACGTAACATCTCCCAGTTACGACCGCTATGCTTGTTTGAATTACGCCCATGATCGGTTCCGGCTTGGCCAGATGATCCCCGGCCATGTTCACCAATTAGCTGATGCAGTCTGGGAAATTACGGACTCTCATGTGAAGGTGCGGTTCCCGGATGAACGGGCGTGCGAGCGCGTTCGACAACCCCGATCGTTTCTTTGCATGCGGGAACTGGGTATCTCCAAAA
>JAJZCS010000195.1 GCA_021829055.1 Pseudomonadota bacterium | reverse complement strand
GGGCGACGAGCGTAAGACTCATGTTTGTTTGAGCCAGGCAGTGCCAGCCCAGTCAGCGGCGAGGCCTCCACCCGGCGGTACCGGGACTTCGCAAATGCGCTCTGGCACATCATCGAATTCGAGGCGCAGTGCTTTACACATTACCGCATGTGTATTGTAACACATGGCGTGATAGCTGAGTTCGAGGATGTCCTCGTCGGACATCAGTTTCTGCAGCGCCGCAAAGGTCGCGTCACTAACCCGTCCGCGCTCAAGAATAAGCGCGTCGGTAAAGGCCAGAACGGCGCGCTCCAAAGGCGAATACACCTCAGCGACATTCCAGTTGGGAATGGCGGCGATTTTGTCCTCGGCAAGACCCTGACGGCGGGCCGCCTTGCAGTGCTGCGAAAAGACAAACTGGCTTCCCACGACATAGCCGACGCGCAGCAATGCCACCTCGCGCAAGCGCGGATCAAGCTTGCTGACGCAAGTGTCACTGAACATGCCAAACATGCCAAATTGGGCGACGGCATGATCGAAAATCGGTGGCACGAGGGCAAAGACTGTCCACCAGTTCCCAGGTGTACCAGTCGCTGTTCCGGGCTCTTTGACCGGATCGCGGCCGCCGAACAGTTTTTCGTACTGCTTCTTGACGCTCGGGGATGCTTCCTCGCGTCCTACCTGACGTAATCTGGGCATCGCCATTTCCTCCTCTTTTTTTGCGCTGCGGTACCGGTCAAAAAATTACTTAGGATCCTATCTAGTACAAATGACACCCCTGATGCTAGTATGCTGCGCAGAAGCCGAAGGAGGACAGCTATGCCGGTGCCTGAAAACAAGGTCTTTCAATTTGAGGGGATCAATCATCTTGCCCTGGTGTGCAAGGACATGGCCCGCACGGTCGATTTCTACAGTAATGTGCTGGGGATGCCGCTGATCAAGACGCTCGATCTTCCACGTGGCCTCGGACAGCATTTCTTCTTTGATATTGGCAATGGCGATGCGCTGGCCTTTTTCTGGTTTCCGAACGCTGCCGCAGCGGCACCCGGCGTCTCATCGGCCGCCGCCTTGCCGGGGGAAGGCAATATTGCCTCTGGCCATGGCTCGATGAACCACGTTGCCTTTAACGTCCCGGCAGAGCGGTTTGATGAATATTATCAGAAGCTGCAGGGGCGGGGCGTACGTGTCAGCAAGATCATGAACCACGACGAATCGGAAAGTCAGGTCAGTGCGACCCTCTCGCCAACAACTTTCGTGCGCTCGTTCTATTTCTTTGATCCGGACGGCATCTGCCTCGAATTTGCTTGCTGGACGCGGGCACTGGATCCGAAGGTCGATGTACGCCATGAACCGGTCGACGCGAGCGGCAAAAAGCGCGCCGTCGCCCTGGAGCCTGCGGAGTAGGTCTAACAAGGGCTTTGCCTGAATCAGGACAAGTCCCGTGAGGAAATGTCCTGCTTCAGGGCTTCAAACAGCCAGTGACAAAAAAGGCGTATTGGCTCTGACGAGATGGCCTCTTTTTGATATACCAGCCAATAGGCGTTTTTGCTCGTTACTCGGAGTTTGAATGGTTCGACGAGCAGCCCTGTTTCGAGATAATGATTGACGAGGGGAGTGCGCCCGATCACCACACCGATACCTTCTACGGCGGCCGTGGTCGCAAGCTGGATGGTATCAAACTTGAGGCCCCGGTCCGGATCGATGTGCCTGATATTGGCGCCGGCGGCGTCGGCCGCGGCAATCCATTCGGGCCAGCCCTCAGGGCGTCGGGACACAATGAGCAGCGGATGGTGCGCAAGATCCGCCGGCGTGCGCAAAGCCTTAGGCCCCTTCAGAAGATGGGGTGCGCAGGCCGGAAACATGTCTTCGTGAACCAGCTTTTGCGCCACAAGACCCGGCCAGGCGTGGTCATCGGCTCCCACCCTGATGGCGACATCCGCGGTGCTGCGAACAAGATCGGTCGGAAAGCCGAGATCGCCAACCGTATTGACCTCGACTTCGATGCCCGGATTGTGGGCATAAAAATCGGTTAGGCGGGGTACGAGCCAGCAACTGGCAAAGCTTGGCAGGCTGTGGACACGGATGATCTTTTCCGGAGTCTGGCTTTCCACCAGGCGAACGGCCGCGAAGATTTTGTCAAACGCCTCGGCCACGTGGTGATGGAATTCGCGCCCGGCCCTGGTCAGGGTCACACCGCTAACCGTGGTCAGAACAAGTTCAACCCCCAGGTGCTTCTCCAGCTGACGTATTTGATGATGGACCGCAGCGGGTGTGACGTTCAGCTGTTCGGAGGCCTTGCGAATATTGCCTTCGTGGCCAAAGGCCACGAAAGCCCGTAGTGCGGTCAAGGGTGGCAAGCGGCGCATCTGCGTCCTCCCGACCTCAATCCGCGTTTATTGCACTGCGGTATGAACGCCAACAGAATTTCCTTAGGGTTCAAACTTTTTTGGCTTGGTGCCGGAGCATCGATAACCATAGCATTTTAATAAGTGCGTTGGAATGGCGACGTTCTCATGTCGTCACGCCAAACGTGCGGCTTGAGGGAGTAATTCACAGGGGGCGTAGCTGCAATGACAGCGAAATCAATTTGGTTGACCGGTACCATTTTGGGCGCATTGGCCCTTTCGGGAGCGGCGCAGGCACAAACGGGGAGCACCCAATCGAACGCAAAGACGCCAATCGCCACTTCGAGTGATCATCAGATCGAAACCGTGATGGTCACCGCGGAGATGCGGCGCGAATCAATCCAGACGACGCCAGTCACCGTGACCGCGGTCAGCGCTTCGCAGATTTCCAAGATGTTTGTGCACAATTTGGCCGATCTGGATCATGTCGCGCCGGATTTCCTGATCGAGGGCGTGGGTGCAATCCACCGCAATGCGGCTGTGATTTACTCACGCGGCGTCGGCTACGAAGGAGTTGATCTTGGCCAGGATCCGGCCGTTGCAATCTCAGTGGACGGTGTTTTCGAACCCAGTAATGTCGGCGCTCTGTCCAACATGCTGGATGTCGCCAACATTCAGATCCTGCAAGGCCCCCAAGGCACGCTCTGGGGTAAGAACACCATCGCCGGCGTGATCAACGTCACGACCAAAAAGCCCGGCAAGGTCTTTGGGATAGAAGGTTCAGCACGCTTTGGCAGTTATGGCCGGCAGGATTACTTCATGGCCGTCAATCTGCCGATCGACAGCACTCTTGCCGCCCGCATAGCGTTCTCGAGCCAGTACTCCGATGGACCGTACAAGAACGCCTATCAGCCACCGCCCGGTCAGCCGCCAGTGCCCAGGCGTCTGGGAGGCGACAATATCAAAACGGTGCGTGGCACCCTTGTCTGGACACCGATCCCCAGGCTCAGCTTCGATCTCATGGCGAGCTATACCCATGATCGCAGCCCCTCGGTTGGCGGCCAGAATGGTTCGGTGCCGACCGACGTCCTCACGTTCTTCGGCTATCCCGGCTGGGACTATCGCACCCCGGGCCTTCCTTATCCCTTGGGGCCAAACAAGCCCTTCGTTGTCTATCGCAATTTCCCGAGCGGCGACTATGAGGATGATACTTTTATCGCGCTGAATACCCGCTATCGTGCCCATGACTTCGATATCGTCTCAGTCACCGGCTATGTCCGCAACTGGAACTACAGCTATAATGACTACGACAATACCGAACTCAACTTCTTCCAGTCGACCTTCGGATTGCACAGCAGGCAATTGTCCGAAGAACTGCGCCTTGAGTCGAATACGCATGGACCGCTAAAATGGGTCGCTGGTGCGATGTACTCAACCCGCAGATGGGATGGTACCCAGCTTTTCTATTCGATGTTCCCCACACTCAATAATCACATCGATTATTCGCGCCAGCACGACAAGTCCTGGGCATTCTACGGGCAGGCAACCTATGCCATCACGTCGAAGCTCAGCGCCACCGGTGGTGTGCGTTACACCTCGGAAATGAAGGACATCTTCCGCATTCCGTCGCATGACCGGTCGCTGCCGACGCCGGCGCCGTTTTACTACTCGAAGACCTGGACCAACGCCACCTATCACGCCAGCCTGAGCTACAAGATCAACTCGACTAAGATGGTTTATGTCAGCTATTCGACCGGCTTCGTTTCGGGTGGGTTCAATACGCGTGTCGATACCGCCTTCCTCACCGGCCAGCCTTATTCTCCGGAAACCGTCAGGGCCTGGGAAGCGGGCTTGCGTTCGGACTGGTTCCACAATCACTTGCGTGCAAATTTGACCGGCTTTATGAATAAGTATGATAATCTGCAGGTGGGAGCGTTTATCCCCGGTGGCGGATTACAGCAGGCCATCGTCAACAATGCCCATGAGCAGGCCGATGGTGTGGAAGCTGAATTTACCGCGCTTCCCTTTGGCAATCTCCTCCTCTCCGCCAATGTCGGTTGGCTCGACGCCAGATATACGAGCTTCTTTGCCGATCTTAATGGGACGGGTGTTGCCACCAATAATGCCGCGCTTGTTGTCCCGAAGTCACCTAAATGGACCTATCGGCTCGGTGCGTCCTATGACTTCGACCTCGATGGAC
>JAJZCS010000010.1 GCA_021829055.1 Pseudomonadota bacterium | reverse complement strand
CACGACGGGTCACCTGCGAATGTTGCGACGGCTCTTGCCGAAACGGTTTCGGTTTGAGTAAAGGCAATAAGCACGAAAACAAAATCATCGCACGCAAACCCGTCAAGCAGGGCGACCATATCATGCAAGGCCGATGGATCTCTTGCCCCCTCCCAGCCACGGATTTTCAAACCTTTGTCGACGGCTACCTGCCAACACCGTGAATGAGATCGGGCATCTGTTCAACGCACCTTCCTGCGGGCCTTCTCTCCTAATCGGGAACCATCCGGCGTTGCATGACAAATCACGCCACGAGTTCGAGCGGTACGGTGGTCTGCCGCCGCAGGAGTTCACGGTACGGTCCGGGGCGATCGGCAAGATCCCCGGGCGGCCCTTGATCAACGATTCTGCCGTTTTCCATCACGACGATGCGGTCGAAATTGCGCAACGTTGACAGCCGGTGAGCCACCGCGATCACCGTGCGCCCTTCTCCAAGACGGTCAATCGCATCCTGCACTGCGGCTTCACTTTCCGAGTCAAGTGCGGATGTCGCTTCGTCAAGCAGAAGCAACGGCGCGTCGCAGAGCACAGCACGCGCAATCGCAAGGCGCTGGCGCTGACCTCCAGAAAGTTTCATCCCCCGCTCACCGACAATCGTTTGATAACCGCCTGGTAACGCCGCGATGAATTCATGCGCATTAGCGGCGCGGGCCGCTTCAATCACCTCTGCGTCTGACGCGTCAGGTCGACCGTACCGGATGTTTTCCATAACAGAACGGTGGAACAGCTGCACATCCTGGGACACGACCGACAGCACACTCGTCAAGCTCTCCCGCTTCAAAGCCTTTACATCCAGGCCGTCAACCAGAACACGTCCGCCAGTCACGTCGTACAGCCGCTGAAGCAAGGCCAGAAGCGTTGTTTTGCCAGAGCCGGAACGCCCGACCAGGCCGACCTTTTCACCAGCTTCCACGCAAAGCGTGATATGTCGCAGGACCGGACTACCATCACCATAAGTAAAACTGACATCGTTGAAGACTACTGCGCCGCGTGGCTTTTCGATGGATCCTGCGTCCGCCACCTCGGACAATTCATGCGGCGTCAGCAGCGCGGAAAGCGCATCTTTCAACCGTGCCCAGTCCTGAACCATTTCAACGAGAGCTACCGCCAGATCGCGCGTTCCATGAAGGACGGTAAAACCGAGTGTTGTTACGAGGACAACATCCCCAGGGCTCGCTTCACCTCGTTCCCAGCGCAACAATATCCACGCCAGCAACCCTGCCGTGAGCACTGCCGTTACCACGGCATGAAACGTTCGCAACCACTCGAGGTAGTTGAGGCTTGCCTGTCGTGCCTGGAGCTCGTGGCCGACATCGTCCGCAAACCGCCGCCTTTCACGAAACGCAGCGCCAAATGCACGGACGACAGAAACGTTATTGATTACGTCGACAATTTCACCATCAACTAACGACGCCGCATGCGCGTAGCGTTCGTGCAGAGGGTTTCCTCGGCGAGCCAACCGCACGAGAAAGAGTCCCAGAAAAGCCGCGACACCGCAAAGCGTGGCACCCATCAGCGGATCGACGGTACCGATCAAGATAATGGCAAGCCCGACCGCTAGTGCCGGCGGAAGAACGTTCCACGCCATCATGCTTTCGATCCGAAACACGGCATTGCCAGTGGCGGTTATGCGTCCCGCCAACATACCTGGTCTTCTCTCGGTAAAGAATGCGGGTGCATGGCCAAGCAAATGGTCGAACAGGTAACGTCGGAGGTCTCCCGTGACCGCAACGAAGCTGCGCGCAGCTACGAATCCCGCGATTCGCCAGGACAGGTTGTCAGCCGCGATCAGCAGGGCCAGGACGCCGAAAGCGGACCACAATGCATCGGTCTCGTGCCTCGCAAGCACATCGACCAGGTCGCGCACGGCGTATTGCGAAAGTACGGAGCATGTTACCGCTGCTAACACTGTGGACAAGATCACCGCATGGCCAAGCTTGTGACGGTAGACTGCCCTCAAAAGGAAGCGAAACGGTCTTCGCTCGAATCCGCTGCACGATTTTGTGTTGGCACCAGCATCAATTCTCGTCGTGCCGCCGGTGGATAAAGCCATTTCTGTTTTCCTCCGCGTTTCACCTGAAACAATCGGATTTCACGCGTCCGGCACCACGATTATGCCGGGCACATATCCCCTGACGCTTCGAACTTGGCGCCAAATGCGGCAGCAATACGGCACCTGTGCCCAATCTCCGCCGCATCTGTCCGTAAGGTCGGAAGCCTCGGAGTTTTTAGTCAAGGAGTGAACCACTTATGCGGATCGCACAAATTGCACCCCTTTTCGAGGCCGTGCCCCCAAAGCTTTACGGCGGTACAGAGCGGGTTGTGTCTTTCCTGACCGAAGAGCTTGTGGCAATGGGTCATGACGTTACCTTGTTTGCAAGCGGCGATTCTGTGACCAGCGCAAAGCTGGAACCGGTATGGCCACGCGCTCTCCGGCTTGATACGACGATCCGGGATTCCATTGCCCCTCACGTTCTTTTGATGGAGCATGTTCGAAGAGTTGCCGCTGATTTCGATGTGTTGCATTTTCATACGGATTACTGGCCGGCTTCGCTGTTTAGCCGGCAGCATGTTCCTTCGGTTACGACGTTGCATGGCCGCCTGGACTTGCCTGAGCTCAAGCCGGTCTATGCTGGTTTGCCGCCGATGAATCTGGTTGCAATCTCCGAGTCGCAGAGGCAGCCGCTACCGGACGGGAATTTCGTCGGGACAGTACTGCATGGCCTGCCGGAAAACTTGCTGATGCCAATGCCTGGTGAAAAGAAATATGTCGCCTTTCTCGGTCGCATATGCCCGGAGAAAAGGGCTGACCGGGCGATCCGGATCGCTCGGGCCGCAGGCATGAGCCTTCGCATCGCCGCAAAAGTCGATCGGGTGGATGCCGAGTATTACGAGACCACCATCCGCCCAATGTTAGGCTCTGACGCCGAGCTGATTGGCGAGATTGACGATCGCGCCAAGCCAGGCTTTCTGTCCGGCGCACAGGCGCTGCTGATGCCCATCGACTGGCCCGAGCCTTTTGGCCTAGTAATGATTGAGGCGATGGCTTGTGGTACGCCTGTCATTGCGTGGAATCACGGTTCGGTACCCGAGATCATCGAGAACGGGGTTACCGGTTTTATCGTCGAGAGCGAACCTGAAGCAGCGGCGGCGCTTGCGCGCGTCCACACGCTGGATCGTCGCCGTATCCGTGCCGAGTTTGAGAGGCGTTTCACGGCGCGTCGAATGGCCACCGACTACCTTAAAGTCTACCAGCGCATTTCCTTCCCCGACAATATCTACCAGCGCATCGTCCTGTCAGAACATCCGGCCTTGCAGTTAGTTGGGTAGGGGAGCGCGGAAGGTTTTGAAATTGAAACAAGGCGCAAACTGCATTCGAGGCGCCAAACCACGACGCCTGCGCGGCCGCTAGACGCGCGTGCGCAAACTGCGCCTCGGGCGCGCCTACAGGTTGTCCCGTGCTGCAAGCGGCGGGTATCGACGGGCGGCGTTTAGGGCCGCGCGCCCCCGATCACGGCTTCAGGATGGGAAGCGAGCAACTTGCGATACGTCGGTGATATTGCCTGCGTTGGAAAAAATGCCTTCCAGACCGAAACAGGCAGCATCTGAAGAGGTGGTGGGGCAAAAACGAAGTCTGCTTTGCTCACCATTCGGTGGCAGGCAATGCAGGTGCTGACCTTGCCGTAGGAAAGGACCTTTCCGGCAGGGGAGTAGCTGGCCATAAGCCAGTTCCGATCATCCCGGTCATAGCCGTCAATCTTTAGCATCGCGGCGACACTCGTGAGTTTTCTGGCCCGGTCGTAATTTTCCTTGACGAGAAGACTTCCTGCCGGATACCGCGTGACCGACGTGATCTTTCCCTTCGGACCAATGATCCTGCTCGCCGGACCGTTACTCAGATCGACGGTATAGACGTCAGCGACGCGCGAGCCGGCCTGGAACGGCCGGCTACCCGGCATAATGGCATGTTGTTGTTTCAGGGTCTTGATACTCTTCCAAAGAGCCTCCGGGGCCGGGACAGCGGCGCTTGTCGCCGCAACAGCGATCCATGCCGCCAGCAACGTGGCGGCACCGCCGACTAAAACAATTTGGAGCCATTTTGCGGTCATTGGTCTCATTTCTCCTTCCTCGGACAACAGGCGTCCCGCCCGTTGCCGGTTCTGATGACCCGAGAGGTCTACCACACTCCCCGCATCACAGACACGACCGTCACAGCAACATGAACTGCAACTCCCGCCTCAGGGCTTCAGCGGGCCGTGCGCAAGGCAGCACGCCAAGGCGCAGTGGCGTGTGCCCGCCTCCACCTCCACCGCCACACCACCAGCAGCAGCCACCGCGCCCTGTCACGCCACCGTCTGTCGTTCTGCTTCTGCGCAAGCTTGCTGCCGAGGTTGTTGCCCCTCGGCCGCAGGTGGAAGGGGTTCTGGAAAAAAGGTGACCTGCCACACACGACGGCGAAGTCGGCCAGCCCCTACTACGTCAATGCCTGCGAGTCGCCCGCCCTGGCCGAGTGGGGATCCCGAGCGTCATCGTCGATACGTCGCAGGAGCCCGGAGGCTTGGACAGGCGAGCGGCCGTCAAGGAAGCAAGAGAGCGCCGTTGCATGGCTCCGGCTTGGATCGGCCGTATGAATGCAGGGGCTTTACGGCGATTTACGGTCAATCCCTGCCGGACTCGTGAGCCACATCTCCAAGACACGAGATCAGGGTGATAAGTCCCCTGAGGAGCATGGCCGGGTGGGGAGGACAGCCAGGAATATGGAGATCAACCGGAAGCAGTTGCCCAAGCGCCCCGATACAGACCGGGCTTTGTGCAAAAAGCCCTCCTGTACAAGCGCAATCGCCCGTGGCCACGACCCATTTCGGGGGAGGCATTGCATCGTATGTCAGGCGCAGGGCCGCGCCCATGTTGTGGGTCAGCGATCCCGTCACCATCAGCACGTCGGCATGACGCGGCGAAGCCACAATTTTCAGCCCGAACCGTTCAAGGTCATAAAGCGCGTTGTTGAGCGCGACAATCTCGAGTTCGCACGCGTTGCAGGATCCGGCGTCGACGTGGCGAATAGCTAGTGACCGACCAAAGCGGCGCTGCGCGAGACGGTTCATGGTTCCTATCAAGGCAGACTTTTCCTCGTCCGACAGGTGCGGCGCCGGCTCCGTCAACTTACCCCTGAACAGGCTTTCGATGAGTGTCTTCCGCATCCGTACCTACAGATCACAACCGGCATAAGCGGCATTGAACGACTTGTTGCAAAGAGGAAAATCAGCAACGATATTTCCCTCGATGGCGGCCTCCAGGGCCGGCCAGAGAAACCACGACGGGTCCCGTACGAAGGCGTCACTGAGTCGCCCGCCACAGACCCGTACAAACGCAAAGATATCGCCCCGAAACCCCTCAACCAGCGCTGACCCGCTGCGCGCTGTCAGATCGTTCGGTAGCGCCACGCGAATGGAAGATTTCGGCATCGTGCCCAACAGAGACAGGAGAATTCGCACGCTTTCGTGAATCTCTGCGATTCGGACCCGCACTCTTGCGTCAACATCAGCTGAGTTAAACACAGGAACTCTAACGGCGATGCCGTCATAGGGCGCGTAAGGCATGTCCCGCCGGGCATCAAAATCCTGTCCTGCCGCGCGCCCCACATAGCCGCCGCATCCCAGCAAGTTCGCGACGGCCGGGTCGAGCCGGCCTGTACCGACGACACGATCCTGCAGCGAGGCTGTCTTTTCGTAAAGGTCCACAAGCCTCCCGAAAGCAGCAAGCACCGATGGAAGACCTGATTTCAATGCTGTTGCGCCTTCTTCATTCAGATCGCGCAGAACGCCCCCGGGGACGATGAAATCCATCATCAGGCGGTGGCCGAACACGAGCGCAGCCAGGCGAAGGATGCGTTCGCGCAAGACAGCGGCGTGGATGTTGAGCAGCGCGAACCCGCTGTCATTGCAGATCGCGCCAAAATCGCCCAGGTGATTGGCCAGACGTTCCAGTTCGGCCATGATGCCGCGTAACGCGCTCGCGCGCGCGGGAACAGCCAAGTCAAGGGCCTGTTCAACAGCACGTGCAAAGGCAAACGCATACGCGACTGTCGAGTCCCCGGAGACCCGCCCGACCAGGGTGGCCGCGTCATCAATGGCTTTTCCTCTCATCAGACCAAGGACATCCCGATGCACATACCCGAGCCTTGCCTCGAGGCGAATAATGATTTCGCCATTCACGGAGAAGCGGAAGTGGCCCGGCTCAATCGTCCCGGCGTGAACGGGCCCGACGGGAATCTGGTGAACGCCAGGCCCGAAAGCAGGCTTGAAATTGTATGATGTTCCGGCGCGCGAATGCGGCCAGAAACCGTGATCAAGCCATGGGCGGGTATCGGGCAAACCGTCCGCAACCAACCCGTGAACATCCTGAATAACTCTCTCCATCAGGATGGCGGACGGATGATGTCGACCAACCGAAGGATAATGCGAGTCCGGCGCGGAACGACTGACGATTTCTATCGACCTCTCTCCCTTGCGGCGAACCGCAAGGTTGACCGCGCCGCTTTCATCGTTCCTCTCACCCCACACCGCAATGAAAGTAGTGGCGTGGTCCGCAAGATTCGTCGTCACATCCTCCCACCGTGCACTGTTCATGAGGCGCGTCATCCTCTAACCGAGCAGTAACGCCACATGGGCGAACCAGTCATAAAGAAAAACAGGCAGTGCCAAGCCTCCAAAAAGAACGATGCCAAAGTGCAGCAAAATCGGCGTCGTGGATGCGCGGACGGGCTGTGATCCGGGGCTGGGCGTGCCAAAGCAGAGGGTCGTCATGCGCCCGATCAAAGCGCCAAAAGCGAGCAGAATTCCCAACCCAACGACAACAGCCAGAATCGGTGCATGAGCAAACGTCGACGTAATTAGCAGGAATTCGGATGTAAAAATGCCGAACGGCGGCAACCCCGCAATAGCGACCACACCCACAACCAGCATCCAGCCCAGCAGCGGGTGACTGCTGGTGAGGCCACGGATATCGGCGATTTTCTGGGTGCCCTTGGCCTGGGCCACGTGTCCGACTGTGAAGAAAATCGCAGACTTGGTCAGACTGTGCATCATCATCTGCAGCAATCCGGCAACATTTCCAAGCGTGCCTCCGACTCCGAAGGCAAAAGCGATAATGCCCATATGTTCCACGGACGAATAGGCAAACAACCGTTTGATGTCACGTCGGCGATACAACATGATCGCCGCGAACAGCAGCGTGACAATCCCGGTGCCGATCATCAGGTCGTTAGGTTCACTGATTACAGAACTATGCGCCAGGAGAACCTTGAAACGCAGGATGACATAAATCGCGACATTGAGCAGAAGGCCTGAAAGAACAGCTGAAATGGGAGTTGGCCCCTCCGCGTGGGCGTCTGGCAACCAGGCGTGCATCGGTACAAGCCCCGCCTTGGTACCATATCCAATCAGCAGAAAGATGAACGCCACGTTCAACATGGCCGGATCGAGAAGCGAGGCGTTGTGTAGCAGGTTCGTCCACTGCATTGCGTCCATGCCGGCGCCAAGTGCCGGCTCTGCCGCGAGGTACACCAGGATCGTGCCGAAAAGAGCCAGCGCGATGCCGACGCTCGCAAGAATGAGGTATTTCCAGGATGCTTCCACGGCTGCGTGAGTGCGGTATATACCGACCATCATCACGGTCGCGAGGGTGGCAAGCTCAATCCCGAACCACATCAAGCCAAGATTATTGGTGATCAGGGCGAGATTCATTCCGGCCATCATGGACTGATACATCGCGTGGTAAAACCGCAAATACCGCGGCGTTAGATTGCCGGTTTCCAATTCGTATGCGATATAACCGGCACTGAAGATGCTTGTCGTGAAACCCACAAAGCCGTTCAACAATAGAAAGACAATGTTGAGATCATCAACCAGAAACAGTGCATTTGATGTCGGCCGGCGCAGCAATAACAAGCTGATGTCGACGAGAGTGGCGAGGCTTACGAAAACATTCAGCCTCGCAGCAAGACGCCAATACGGCACCATTGCCAAAATGGTCGCAGAGGCGACCGGAATCGCGATCGTGGCAACCACGGCGCCCGTGGCAACGTTGATCATTGCAGTTCCCCACGGAATGCGTCGAGCGCAGTACTGTCAATCGTGTCAAAACGTTCCCTGATACGAAAAAGAAACACGCCGATAACGATAAACGCGATTACGATCGAAAACGTGACACTGATTTCGACAACGAGCGGCATACCCTCGGCACCGGCAGCCGCTAGGATCAGGCCGTTCTCAAGCGACATGAAGCCGGCGATCTGGCTGACGGCATTGCGCCGCGCGATCATCATCAGCATCCCGAGAAGGATTGTGGCAAGTGCCAAAGCAACGTCCTCGCGCGCGAGAACAGCGGAGTGGGCAGCGGTGTGCAGCATCACGACCAGTGACAACGCAACAAGGCCCATCCCCGCAAGCATGGTCAGGCCAATACCGACGGCCGCCTCGACCTCACGGTGGATGTTAAGGCGTCGGACAATCCGATGGAGAGCAAGCGGAATGATCATCGCCTTGAACCCCAGAGCAATGACCGCAGTAATGTAGAGTTGTGGCTCAGCCTGGATCCAGGCCTGCCATGCGACCGCAAGCCCGAGGACTGCGGAATGCAGCGCGAGGACGTTGATCACGGCCGAGAGCCGATCCTGATACAGCATCATGAAGCTGACAAGAACCAGCGCGCCCGAAAGCGCATGGGCCAGGCTCAGCGCGCCGTTAGGACCGAGGATTGAGTTGATCAATGTTACCATCATAGCGTTGCCGAGAGAAACAGCAGCAACGTGCCAAGGAGGCCAAGCATCAGTGCGGCGCCAATGAAGTTTGGAACACGAAACACCCTCATCTTTGCGATTGTTGTTTCAAAAACCGCGAGCAGAACGGCGGCCAGTGCAAGCTTGGCAAAATACGCCGCCACCCCAAACAGGAGCGGCCCCAGCCTATCGCCTGATGGAGCGATGCCGAAGGGTACGAAGATGCATGCGATGAGGGAGACGTAAAGCAGCAACTTAAGCGTATGGGCCAGATCGATCAACGCAAGGTAGCGGGCTGAGTATTCAAGCACCATGGCTTCATGCACCATCGTAAGCTCAAGGTGTGTCGCCGGATTGTCGACCGGTAGCCGGCCCGTCTCCACGATGGCGACCATGACCAGAGCAACAAGCGCCAGGCCCATGGACAGGCGCAAACCCGTTAGCCCGGAGTGCATGAAGGTCGAGATAACGGAGAGCTGACTTGAACCTGCTACCAGCGCCACGGCAAATACGATCATCAGCATCGCCGGCTCAGCCAAGGAGGCAAACATTGCCTCGCGGCTGGCTCCAAGACCGCCAAACGACGTTCCCACGTCCAGCGCAGCTAGCATCTGAAAAAATCGTGCACTACCCAGCAAAGCCGCGATCACGATCAGATCGCCCGACCGGGAAAACAGAAGGTGGGTCTCAAATGTCGGCACCAGCGACGCGGCAATCCAGGTGATGGCAAAAATCAGGTAAGGTGCAACACGGAACAGCCATGACGCCTCCTCCGCAACGACAGCGTCCTTCGCGATCAATTTCGCGAGATCCCGGTAAACCTGGAGCAACGGGGGCCCGGCGCGGCGTTGAAGACGAGCCTTGGCCAGTCGCACAAAGCCTGTAAGTAAGGGGGCTGCCGCCAAGACGAGGAGCATCTGTAGAAACTGAAGGCCCAGCAGCAGGATCAGCCCCATGGCGCAATCCAAACAAGGAGACCGACGAGCGTTATGAAGACGATGGTCAAATAGCGCCGGATGGTGAGAAACTGCAGCCGGTTCGCTCTGTCAGCGGCCCAGCCGACAAGAACCAACAACGGCGCGTAGCAGCCTTGCCATACAGGGTCGATCAACGCGGAAACGAGATGCGCGGGGGCGACATCCCCTGGCGGTGGCATGGTCACCTCGTCACGCGCGTTGAACACGAAGCTTCCGAAAACACGGCGAATTGGCTGCGCGAAACCAGAGGCGGAATATTGTGTGCCCACCGGAGGGAATGCGTCGCTCGCATCCTCCGGGCTTGCATAGCCGCACCCCCACGGTGGGGCCCGGCAAATGATGCGGGAACCGTAGCGATGCAATATCACGGCAGCAAAACCTCCCCCCGCGGCAATGAGGGCGAAGATGGAAAGCGGGTTATAAGAGCTCCGGCTGAGGGAGATGGGGACGACGGTCAACCAGGACATGCCGTGGCCGGCGGGCAGGCGGGCGCCGAGCAGCGACCGCGTAACGGGCGCAAAAAGATCGATCACCATCCCGGGGGCCAAGCCAACAACGATACACAGCGCTGCTAGTCCGATCATGCCGGCCCGGCAAAAGACGTCCGTCTCGGTCGCCGCCGACGCAGCCGGCGAGCGGGGACGGCCGAGGAACGTGATCCCGAAAACCTTGATGAAACAGGCAGCCGAAAGCGCTGCAGCCAGAGCGAGCATTGCCCCCACCGACGGAACCGCGAGCTTCAATGACCAGGCCGATAGGCGAGGGCTCAACAGGATGGCCTGAAATAACATCCACTCGGATGCGAAACCGTTCAGAGGAGGAAGCCCGGAAATAGCAACACTACCGATGAGGAAGAGGAGGCCTGTTTGCGGCATGCGGCGAAGAAGCCCGCCAAGCCGCTCCATGTCACGCTCTCCGGTTCGTGCCAGCACCGCGCCTGAGCCAAGGAATAACAGGTTTTTAAACAAAGAGTGGTTGAAAGCATGAAACACGGCAGCTGCGAGCGCGAGCGCGGCGCAAACATCAAGGCGTTCAGCACGAAAGGCGAGTGCGAGGCCCAACCCGATGAAGATGATCCCGATATTTTCTACCGTATGATAGGCCAGCAATCGTTTGAGATCGTGCTCCATCAGCGCGTAAAGCACACCGAGAACGGCGGTGATGCCACCCATAATCAAAACGATCAAACCCCACCACCAGGCAGGCTTTCCGAGAAAATCGAATACGATGAGGACGAAGGCGTATACGGCAACCTTCGTCATTACTCCACTCATCAGAGCCGATACGTGGCTCGGGGCTGCAGGATGAGCCCGAGGCAACCATATGTGTAACGGAACAAGCCCCGCTTTTGATCCTGCGCCGAATAGCGCCAGCAACATCACCACGGCACCAATCCAGGATCCGGGATGGTCCGCCCGAATTGACGCGAAATCGTATTGACCGTGAACGCCGGCGAGCAGTCCGAAGGCAAGCAAAAGAGCAAGCGTTCCCGAACTCGCCATCAGGAGATAAACGACGCCGGACGTGCGGGCTTCCTCATCCTCATGATGGGCCACGACAAGTGCCCAGG
Organism: Pseudomonadota bacterium; assembly: GCA_021829055.1. Lineage (GTDB taxonomy): Bacteria > Pseudomonadota > Alphaproteobacteria > Acetobacterales > Acetobacteraceae > Acidiphilium. Next base: position 7,767 of record JAJZCS010000010.1, on the reverse strand, counting down.
AGGAAAGCGACATCAGTTCCCAGAATATCAGGAAATCATAAGCGTCCGCAGCGATGAGGACCATGTTCATCGCCGCGATAAATACCGGAAAGAAAGGAAGCACGCGCCAAGGTTCCCGTTCATTCCGGCCATGGCCCACAGCGTAAAGGCTGGCGGCGGCCGCTCCGACATCCGTAATGATCAGGAACGCCGCCGAAAGCGCCGTGATTTGAAAATTCATGCCAAGGTGCGGAAGGCCCAGCGGCAAGACAACTGCCACCCCCGGCGCAACTCCAAAGCCCAGTTGAAGAATTGCAGCCCCGGAAGCAATCACCGCGACGATGAACGATCCGCCGTAAACGACGGCCCCGGCCTCGGGTGTCCGACCGCGCAAAGCGCCAAAGCCGCCCAAAAGGATCCACGCGAGCGCGCAAAAAAGAATTGTAGATGTCACGATCTGTCGTTCTTGAGACGGACACCCCGTCCGCCCGACGCATCCGAAACGTCACCTTCGCGAATCAGGATGATTCCGGCCCGATCCAGCGCGTCAAGAAGTTTCATCAGCGAATCCACGTTGCCGCGGACAACCCCGTCGCTGGCCTCCATTCGCTGAATTGTGGGCAGCGACAGGCCGGAAAGTTCGGCCAGCTCCTTTTGGTCCATAGCCAGCAGCGCCCGAGCCGCCTTCAGCTGTCCGGCCGTGATCATGTTTAAAACACCATTATTTTGGTATTAAATAATAATATATACGTTTATACGTTATCAATACAGTTTTTTCAATGCTGTATTGCGGTTTTTGCTATATTTGGGCGAGTCAGACGCAAAGATGGCGGTTAAAGACCGCCTCAGCGCCACTCCCGACGGGAACGGCACTGACGCCGAACCCTTTTATGTTCGGGTCGGACTCAGGGTTGCCGCGGTGAGCAAGCTTTTTCGATGCCGGACGGCTGAACCAACCCTGGCAAAGCCTCGCCACAACCGTCCCGTGGCTGTGGAGTGCGCCCCTGACGGTGAACAGTCTCAGGCTACTGATTTGCCCGGCTGCTAGGCGTGTTGATCCTCGAATTGGGTTGGGTTTAGGTATCCAAGTGCTGAATGTAGTCTCCCGAAATTGTATACGGCATCAATGAACCGGGGAAGATCGGCAGTGACATCTTGAACAGGGAGGTTGCGATGAAGGTGCACACACGCGCTTCGGATCGGTGTACGCGAACCAAATTAGGCCCTCTTGGGAGGCCGCCGGTATGGCGGCGTGATCGTATCGCCGCTTTGAGCGCAGCTACCGCGAGCCGGGCGTCGATCGACCGCTGATCGCATAGCCAACGGCGCGGCGAGACCAGGCATCGAGAACCACCGCCAAATAAACGAAGCCGCCAGTAATTGCGATATAAGTGATGTCTGCGTCTCGGCGCTGGTTCGGGCCATTGATGAGCCTGCCGCGCGTACAATCAGGGAATGTCGGGCTCTCGTGGTTACTGTCGGTCGTGGCGATATCGCGACGCTTACGTCTGGGTTGAAGCTCATGATCGCGCATCAACCGGCGGATTTTCTTGTGATTAACAATGACGCCCTGGTGCCGTAGCGCGGCACCAACGCGGCGACACCCAATATGGCTCAAACTCATCACAAAGGCTCTGCATACGTCGTAGCAGCTCATCGCCATCAATGCCCTTGGCAGGGGCATCATAAAAGGTCGAGCGGGAAAGGCCCATTAGCCGGCATCCTTGCAAAACGGAGATGCAGCCGGGCCTGCCATGACGGATGTAGTCCCGCTTCTCGGCTGCATTACGCTTTTGAGCCCCCTTTTTAGACACTCGATCTCCAAAGCCTGCCGGCAGACCAACCTCTCGAGCGCCGCGACTATCCCTTCATATTCCTGAAGCGGATCCGCAGCCTGGACATCTTCATCAAGAGGGCCAGCCTCGTACCTGCCGACCCAGACCCGGAGCAGCTGGCGTGAGATGTCATGCCGCTTCGATAATCCGTGCAGCGTATCGCCCCGCGATGAATTCTTCTGCGACCCGCCGCTTGAATGCAGCCCTATGGAAACGGTGTCTCGTCATGGCTTTCATCTCCCGAAAGCCCAGCACCAAAGGTCAAATTAAAACCGCCAACCTGTCTACTTCCAGGGGCACACTCCAGATTGGCGGGGCCTTTGTCTATCCAGGGTTTTTATTATGAGGGTTTGGTTCGCACGATCTTGTGCTCGCAGGCCGTGCCACACTGGTCAATGCGAGATCCTTACCATTGCCGTCTGATTCCTCACGGTTCCCCGTGATGCAGCTTGCCGGAGGATCACCCGCCATAGCGGCGCTCGCGGCGCTGGAAGGACCGGATTGCTCGCAGATAGTCGATCCTCCGGAAGGCCGGCCAGTTCACATCGCAGAAATGCAGCTCGCTGTGAACGCTTTGCCAAAGCAGAAATCCGGATAACCTGATCTCGCCACTAGTACGGATGATCAGATCGGGATCAGGCTCATCACCGAGATAAAGGTGCTGCCGGATCGCTTCAGGGGTGATTTCCGAGGCAACGTCGGTTATTGACATGCCGTGCGCGGCACGATCAAGAAGCAAACCGCGGACGGCATCCGTGATCTCTTCGCGCCCTCCGTAACCAACCGCGAGGGTAACGGTCATTCCGTCATTTCTGCTGGTTGCCGCTTCAGCCTCGTCAATGGCCTGAAGAAGCGCGGGGGGCAGAATGTCGCGTCGTCCAATCGCTGCGACACGGATTCCCCGACGATGAATATGAGGATCGGCAACCAGGCCGCGCATTTTCGCCTCGACGGCACCGAGAATGCCCTCAACCTCCGCTTCCGGGCGCCCCAGGTTGTTCGGAGAAAACACCCAAAGCGTCACCATCGCGATCCCGAGATCGGCGCTCCAAGCCAGAACATCGTCAAGTTTAGCGGCACCCAGCTGATAAATTATTTCCGGTTCGTACAGTCTTCGGGCGCGGGCGTGGCGGCGATTGCCATCGAGAATAATGCCGACGTGGTGGGGCATGGGCCCGGAAAGAACCTGCTTCGCCAGCCGACGCTCATACAGCCAATAGACAAAACGCCAAAACCATGCCCCCGAGCGACCACCAACCCCTCGTCCACTCTCGCTGTGGCGTCCAGTCGAGAAGAGTCGACGGCCGGCAACCACGCCCGGAACCGGTCCAGCCGTGTTCAGCACCAGCTACCGGCCACGATGGTCGGCCCGGGCCATTTCCGGCGCACGAGCGTACCGACAGGGGTGTAACGCACGGAACGCCAATCGATTCTCGGGTCGGAGCGCCGGTCCCTTCGATGTCGGTTCTGTTCCCGGAATGACACCGATGCCGCCGGGCAGACCACCTCGAGCAGGAGTTCGCCAAAACACCCGCTGCCCTCATTCCGCTTTGACAGGCGCCTGACCATCGCGCGTTGGAGCAGACGTAAAGGCGGACGAACAGCGTTTGGCCAACGCTCGGCCAAGCGGGAGCGACGCCGGGCATGCGCTCCGACGGGCCGCCCCGTCGTGCATGCAAAGATCTCGAGCAGAACAAGGGCAAAAAGCGGGGGCATCATGATCTTCTTTCAAACCAGTATATCATTCGTCCGAAGTCCACACACGCTGTCGATCGTTCAGGGTTCCAAGATTTGGTTGCCGGCCACTGCAGATTCGCACACAGCGGGGCCGGCCGCGGAACTCATGGTCACCATTGCCGCATAAAACCACCTGTTGCGAAAAAAATCCAAGGGATCCACACCCCGGAACCACCCCCTGATCCTGGATGGCGCCTTTGCCTATGGTTCGCGTGCTCCTGCAGCGTACCAGACGCTGGCACTGCAACGGGACTTCGTCGCTCGCAGGCATGGGTGAACATGTTGAGGCGCTCCCATCTCGGTCGGTCACGACGAGCCGCTCGCCGTCACGTCCGCAATGGCGGCGGCAACCGCTGGGCCAAGTAAACGAAACTCGGCGCTGCGCCGGGAGCCTCGCAGCCAGGCAAGAGAAATGGTCCGCCACGCACCGGCGCCATCCAGACGGCGCAGCACAGCGCCCGAGTCACGCATGAGCCCCCCGGCCGAGGCAAGGCGGGGGATAAGTGCGACACCAAAACCACTTGCGACCATATGGATGAGCGTATGCAACGATGTTGCGGCAAACTCATGGATACGGGAATCCGTCGGGCAAGCCGCAAGCACCTGCTCGCGAAGACAATGCCCGTCTTCCAGCAGCAGCATAGGCTCCCGTGCCAAGGCGGACAGCGGTATTGCGTCACGGACAGTCAGGAAATGTTGTCTTGGAAGCGCGACAACAAACTCGTCCCGGGCGATCGGCATCGTCTCTGCCGGATCGCACGGATACGGCTCAGCCATAATGGCCATATCCAGGGTTCCATCCTGCAAATTCGCAAGCAATCTGGCGGAGCGGTCCTCACGCAGGGCGACATGCAACTCTGGGTATATGTGCCGTATCGTAGAGATCAGTCGCGACAACAGGAACGGCCCGATCGTCGGAATAATGCCAAGGCGCAAACCGCCGGCTAGAGGCGCACGCGCTGCATCAGCAGCGTCCGCGACGGATCGCAAGGCAGCAAGCGCTGTCCTTGCCCGCACAACCAACTCCTGCCCCAATGATGTAAACACCACCCGCTTCCCCGCACTCCGATCAAGTATCGCGGCGCCCAGAGCGCGTTCAAGCGCAATCATTCCTGTGGAAAGCGTCGATTGACTTACGGCGCAGGCAGCCGCAGCTCGACCGACATGTAGCGTGTCGGCGAGCGCAACGAGGTATCGCAATTGTTGTGAACTCGGGAGCGGCGTCATCGGTTTTCTCGATAAAGATCACGCAAAATCTTCATTGGCAAGCCCTGTTGCGTTGCACCATATAGCGGTCTCCGTTCAATTTTGGTTACAAGGACTGAAGATATGCTCACAATCGGCGATACGCTCCCATCATTCGCTCTCAAGGCGGTTCAGGGAGGACCGAAAGGTCTGATCCTTAGCGAAACATTCATCGAAATTTCCGATAAGTCAGATCCCGGAAAATGGAAGATTTTGTTCGCATGGCCGAAGGACTTCACCTTTGTGTGTCCGACAGAAATCGTAGCGTTCGGAAAGCTTGCCCGTGATTTTGCAGACCGGGACGCCGTGGTTTGGGGCCTTTCGACCGACAGCGAATTCGTGCACATGAACTGGCGGTTGCATCACGAGGATTTGAAGAACTTGCCGATTCCGATGATCGCTGACATCAAGCGTGAACTTTCCCAAGCGCTCGGCATTCTCGACAAACGCGAAGGTGTCGCGATGCGTGCGACTTTCATCATCGACCCAGAGGGGATTATTCGGTTTGTCTCCGTGAACGACCTTGATGTCGGTCGCAACCCCCAGGAAGTGCTGCGCGTGCTGGACGCGCTCCAGAGCGACGAGCTCTGCCCCTGTAATTGGCAAAAGGGCGAGGCCACACTTAAAGCCGCCTGAATCGTACACCAAAAACGGTCGCCCCTGAAAGGGCGACCTTCGATGGAGTCTTCTGATGAATTTCCAGCAGTTGAAAGACGCGCTTCCTGACTGGGCGCGTGATATTCGTCTCAACCTTGGAACGCTGATGAGTGAGCCATGCCTGACAGAACAGCAACGCAGTGGAGCGTTCATCGCTGCCGCCGTTGCAACGCGCCATCCGGGCCTGATCGCGGCAATCACAGCGGAGTTCTCGTCGTCGCTAGGAATGGAAGCCGCAGACGCAGCTCGCGCTGCCGCAACCATCATGGCCATGAACAACGTCTATTATCGGTCTACCCATGCGCTTGATGGCGACTATCCTCGCTTGCCGGCAAAGCTTCGCATGACAGTGATTGCCAAGCCCGGTGTGGAGAAGGCTGATTTCGAGCTTTGGTGCCTTGCCGTCTCTGCCATCAACGGATGTGCAAAGTGCACCGAAAGCCACGAAGGAGTCGTACGCGCGGCAGGACTGACCCAGGAACAAGTACAGGCCGCGATCCGGATTGCCGCCACGGTCAATGCAGCGGCAACAGCATTGTCCGCAAGCGCACCACTTTCAAGCACAAGGTTTGAAGCGGCTGCCTGACATCGCAACCACCGGGCGAGACCCTTGATGCCAGGCTCGCCCGCCAGCGTTTCGGCCGTGGCACATGACCAGATGGATCGCATTGCCGAACATCGATTATCATCCTCACATGTGGCGGCTCTTGCTCTCGTCTCGAGTTGACGCATCGTGATTGATTGCGACTAAGGCCTCAAGAGAAGTCGCCTCGGCAACAAGGCGAAAGCATGGTGAAACAGCGGCGCCTCGTGCACCTTATTGCGTCTGGACCATTCCGCTGAGGTTTAGCGTGTACTGCCCCCCGAACCCGGGAATGGGAACGGGAAGAACGACCGTGGATGTCAGCCCATAGCTGACATACGTTTGATCGACTCCTTGCCCCTTCAGGGCGCAGCCAGGTTTTGCACCCGCGCTTGGAGGCGGGGCGCCCGGCTTTTGCTGAACGTCCGAGCAACCATAATAGGTGACGGGTGCTCCCGCCTGCGCAATCGGGGCCACGCTGTTTCGGCTCGCCTGCGCGAGAATGGCATTGATGGCCTGCACGTTCGAGGCATTCGACGGGTTCGCCCAAGCGCAGAAATACAGCGACTGAAGTGCCTGATACATCTGGTAACGCTGGGTCAGGACGAACAGCATATCGATTGACCCGACGGTAAGTGGAACGAAAAAGAAGATTAGCACCAGGGCAAGTTCAATTGAGACGGAACCTTTCCGGTCCCAGACGTGTCTTGCGCGACGCATCAGGAAGCGCCCTGATTCGCAGTCGGCGACATGATCGGCTCAGTGTCCGATGCCTCGAGGTTGATCCCGGATCGGAACAGGTAAGGCAGCGCGACGGGAAGCCACCGGTACGTCGCAGTAACCGTGACGTAGGACTGTGGCTGAGTGGTTGCCTGCGCGTTGCAATCTGACGGCAGCGTTATCGCATTCGGATATGTCGCGGTGTTCGCCTGAAACCACGCCATGGTTAATGTCACGCCGTCAGAAGTTACGGAAAAGTTATTGCCGCTGCCGCTCGCAACGGGGGTCGGCGACGGAGCATGAAACGGCGGTGAGCCGGCATCAAAGAACGACTGTACCGGCGTATCATTTTCGCACACGGCGACAATCTGGCCATTGGTCTGCCCGGCCGCGTTGGCTGTCGCGGCAATGCTTGCGTTGCGCGCCGCCGCCACGACACCGCTTTGCAATCCGTTCTTAGCGAGCGAGAGCAGGCCGAGATTGATGATGCCGAACATCAGCGAAATAAGAACCATAGCGCCGATCGCAAATTCAATTGCCGCGACCGCCCGGCGGTCCCGGCGCAGGCCCGCGCACCTCAAGTGTTTAAGACGTCGCACATTCATACCCGACACGATTCCCCGTCCGCCTCCAAGGGTTCACATCACCCACTCAGAAAGACGTTGGCGACGAGCGTAGGCGCTATAAGCTGCGTGGACCCGTAGGGCAACGAAACCAACGGGGAGCCTTGTCCGCACACGGATAAGGTGTCTGACTGACTGTCGGTGCCTGACGCGGACGAGGTGGTGTAGTTGAAGCCCGTACCGGCTGGCGTGGAACTTGAATACAAAGACTGCCCGCCGTTCGAGCATGTGGGAACCGTACTCAGGCTTGGCTTCCCTTTCTGATAAGCGGGCAGATAGCCGGACTCCTGGGTTGACAGGCTTGTCTGGTAGTCGCTCGCCGTCGGCGAGCACGGATCCGAGTTGTTATTGTAGCAGAAATAAGTGTTTTCGGTTTCCTTCGTATAAA
>JAJZCS010000194.1 GCA_021829055.1 Pseudomonadota bacterium | reverse complement strand
GTGCCCAGGCAACGCAACACCCGGGCAGCCCGGAAGGCTGCCGATACCCGATGGCAGGCCCGGTATCGACATCGCGATCCCCGGCTTCCGCTGCAAGAGCAGCCTCTCGATCTGCGGGGCCTTTGGCTTCATCCGCAAGGGCAAGGTCACCGATGGTTCCCGGTTCGACGGGCGGAGGCTCCGGGATGCCGTGACGAACGACAACACGGCCCCCGCGGTCCGGACGGACACAGCCTGCCGCAGTCAGGCCAATGAGAAAGGGCGCAAGCGGCAGGGCAAGGTCAGCCGTATCCATCGCAGGAAGCCCGGAGGCACGCCGATGCCGGAGCGCACCGCGAAGGTCAACGCCGCCAGATCCAGGGTTCGTGCCCGCGTCGAACATGTCTTCGCTCAGCCGAAGGACAGGATGGGGCTCTTCATCCGCACCATCGGCCTCAAGCGGGCCGAAGCCAAAATCACGCTGGCCAGTCTGGCCTGCAACATGAACCGCCTGATCTTCCATGAACGACGGACAGCGATGGGATCAGTACGCCCGGAAATCAAAACCGCCCTCACCAAAAAGCACAATGACGCCGCCAATCGCCGGCTGTTACTCCCAATCCAGCCCAGGATCCCCATAATCGCTCAAATCATGTGGTTGGTGGAGGTGTCCAACTGATTGATTTCTTTAGGAGAATAATGCGTGGTGAGTTTTTACTCACCATGCAGCCGAGTTCAAGTTGGTTTAGCTGAATGGTGGTAGCCATCTAGGAATTCTCTGCCTCTTGTTCATATTTTAGACGGTCTGAACGCGCTGCCTGTGGCTAGTGTTTGGGATCTCAGGCGTGACGTGTCCAAATACAACGATTCAATCTGAAAGGATCAAACACGTAGCTTACTTTACCAAAACGGGAGCAATTTCACAGCATTTCGTCCGCGAGTGCAGATGTGCCTTTAACGTTGCGTTCTCGACAACTTGCCGGACTCCGAAGGCAGCCTGTTTTGCGGCAGCGGCAGCAATGTCTCCCCAGTAGGAATCGATATCGGTCGGCTTTAATAAATGCAACTGGGTTACCTTTCCGATGAATTGATGGGTGCGGTTCCGGACAACCCAGTCTAGCTCGACCAGCTCTTTGCTACGCCCTTGGGGGCTTATCCTGACGTTGCCTGTGACGATGAAGTCAGCTTGTATCTGCGTCCCGACAATAACAATTCCCAATAGTCTCAAGCTACGACGGAAATCAAGTGCCAGCGAATGATCCCCGTCACCAGGCGCGCCTTTGACGCCTTCCAACATTACGTGTGCCGGCCTATTTTCCAAAGACGCCGGGTTTGCTTCTTGCACTTTTGCATTGATCGACCGCAGCAGTTCTTCAAGCGGTTTGGACGATTCGTCTGCGTTGGCACGGACAGTGTCGGTCTTTGCGTTAACCCATGCCGCGTAGGGTACAGGTGATCCGCGCACCCCCCCATATGTTCGATGGTCTGGGCCTATGACTGAGAATTCTGGAATGACAAATGACCCATCGATGATCTCGCCTATTCGCAGCTGCCAATCAGCCGGTGTTGCCTTTCCTGCCACGGCTGGTACGCCTTTCTTGACGAGATCGGCAGCTATATCGTCAGCGTAATGTGTTGAGTCTTGGTTCGTCAGTAAGGCAAGGTGAGGTGATGGTATGATCAAGACTGGGGGCGGTGGAATCGACAGTACGCTACCCTCGCGGCCGGGTTTTCCCAGAAACGGCTGTGGTAGTGTTCCACACGACCCAAGCAAACACGGGATCAGTAGCACTGTTAAGCGAAGGGTAGCGAGCTTCATAGGCGCGCTCGAATCATTGAGATCTGTAATCCGCCTTTGCCCTCATTGTGCAGCATGCGACGCCGATGTGAGAAAAATTCTTTAACGCTGGCATACGTGTCGAAAGGAAGCGTCGTAACAGTGATTCCGCACGAAGCGAGACGGGCTGCGCAGTACCTTGGAAGATCGAACCACCAGTGCGAAGCATCACGACCCGGGATAAAAAAGTTATGGCTTGAGATGTTTTTTTGGAGTGCTGCTTCCCGGACATCATTGCTGACCTCATAGCTGGGCTGATGGATACATGGCCCGATGACCGCAGAGATTTCTTGTGCTCCCAGGCTACGCAAGGCCATGACCGTCGCTTCAAGGATGCCACCTGTCGCGCCTCGCCATCCCGCATGGGCAGCCCCGACGATTCGCCCATGGCCATCGGCTAGCAGTACAGGTGCGCAGTCACCGGTGATGATGCTGAGAACAACATCGCTGCGGGCGGTAACCATGGCGTCAGCTGCTGGGGTTGCGCCATGCGGCCATGGCGTATCAACGACGATGACATCTGTACCGTGAACTTGCTTAAGTCCGAGTAATTGCTCCGATGTGCCTCCCATGATGGTGACCGCGCGCGCACGGTTAGTCGTAACATTTTCTATGTTATCACCGACAGTCCACCCGCAATTGAGACTTTCGTAACTTCCTGTCGAGACGCCACCTCTACGCGTGAAAAATGCATGGGGGGCGACTAGCTCCCGTGCTTCGATCGCGGGGATGGCAGAGCAATCGCTGTTCATCCAGGAAAACCGGGTATTTGCCCAAGCCTAGGCGAGGTAATTGCAAATGCTTTGAACAGGCTACCCATTGTCTCTGCCGCGGTGAGGCGTCGTGTGGCTGCGATTAGCTTTTGGGCCGCGTGGACGGTCGCATGGCGGCCTAGCTGTGCGGTTCGTTCATGAATTCCCATCGCTGAGAGGAATGCGCCTTGAGGTATGGGTCCCGAAACTGAGCAGCTAAAACGCCTTGCTGTTTTTGAAAGAGAATCGAAATCAACGTGAGCTGTAAGATCTGCACTTCCGGGGTCTAACAAAGGATCGGCGGGTTTGCCATGCCGGATCGCCTGAAGTGTTTCACCAAAACCCGACCGAATTGGACCGTAATCGAAGAATATTGCCGCTCCTACCTGCTGGGCAAGACGGCGACTGACAAAGCTTGTGAAGGAATGGGCGGTTTGACCGAATTCCAAGATTGAACCGAGGGATGCATCCTTCAGCTCGATGTTTATAACGTCAGGACCAGGCAGTGATGCTTCATCGATTGATTCCTCGTACCAACGATCTTTGGAAACATAGCGTTCCGCCCATCCGGACGCCCGGCGGATAAACTGCCGGATCGGCAACACATCCAGGAATTCATTGCCGATCAGGAGCATCGGAATTTCCGGCAACGATATTGCATCCGAATGCAGTACCGCTTGTGGGAAGCGTGTGCGGAGTATTGCCGATAGCCGGGGAGATGTTTCTAAAAAATGGAGTTCCGATCTGGAGAGCGTGTCAGGGGATAATTTCCCGAGCACGCGAAGGGCATCATCCATCAACGTACCCCGTCCAGGCCCGGCTTCGATAAGTGCAAAACGATCCGGTGCCCCCATCATCTGAAATATCATGTGGCACCATAAGCCGATCAGTTCGCCAAACACTTGTGATATCTCGGGAGCGGTCGTGAAGTCAGAAAAAGGGTCATGCGTAGCGTAGTATGCCCTATTGGTCTGCGCCATGAACTGGTCTAGGCGTTCAATCACGCAGCTTGCGATGCCTTGGAGCGCTCAAGACGCTGTGCTCGCCAGATCATGGCAGCACCGATGGCGATCATTGGGATCGACAGGAGTTGCCCCATAGTTAGCCCAAACATCAAGTAGCCCAGGAACCAGTCAGGTTGCCGGAAACATTCGGCGGTAGTGCGGGCGATGCCGTAGCCGAGCACGAAGGCGCCTGCCAGATAGCCGTGCTTGTTCCGGATACGCTCGCTGCGGGAAAGCCAGAATAGTATAACAAATAGAACAATTCCTTCTAAGGTTGCTTCGATGAGCTCCGAAGGATAGCGGGGTACATCCGAACCAGATTGCGGATAGATGATACGCAATGGGAACCATGATGGTGCTGGACGTCCCCATAACTCTCCATTGATAAAATTCGCGCACCTTCCAAGGAACAATCCGATTGGTACTGGGACGGCGACCCGATCGGCAAACTGCCATGGGTCTAACTTTTCCCGGTGGCAAAAGATGATGATCGCAACCGAAACACCGATCAGGCCCCCGTGAAAACTCATGCCTCCATCCCAAACGGCGTACGTTCGACTTAAATGATTAAGGAAGTAAACAGGCTGATAGAACAGAATGTACCCGATCCGTCCTCCGAGAACGACGCCGAGCGTTGCCCAAGCAAGAAAGTCGTCAACCTGCTCAGGCGTGGCGATGGCGGGGGGCTCGCGGACGAGGCGGCGCATAAGGCGCCAGCCGACGATCAAGGCGGTGATATAGGCTAAGGCATAATAATGAATTGCGAACGGTCCAAACTTGACCAGGATCGGATCGAAATGCGGCCACATATAGACGTTTTTCGTTGAGTTTGTTGTCATCGATAGGGGTCCGCGCGCTGCAAAAAGCCGTTGATATACTTGCTTACACCGTTCTCCAAGCTGGTAAAAGCACGTTTATAGCCTGCTTGTCGTAACCGATCGATTTTCGCCTGCGTGAATGATTGATATTGCCCAACCAGTCGC
>JAJZCS010000193.1 GCA_021829055.1 Pseudomonadota bacterium | reverse complement strand
TGCCGAACTGCCGCCTGCAGCACGCGCGAATGCGGGAAATCCGTTCGCTATCCTTACCCCCCCCCAACACCAATGAATAGTGCCTCAGTAAGTATCCCCCGGCAAAGCCGGGGGCTTTATGATTGGGGCCGCTCGAAGCGGCCCTTGGGGGGCGCTAACGCGACCCCGCTTCCGTTCGTCGCCTAAAGGCGACCGCGCCGCGTCATTTCCACATGCTCAACTGTTCCAGACGCGTGTCCTCGTTTTCCTGGTTGCGAATATATTCCCGGATGACTTCTTCGTCGCGACCCACGGTCGAGACGAAATATCCCCGCGCCCAGAAATGTTGCCCGACAAAATTCCGCTTTTGCTCACCATAGACCCGCGCCAAATGGATGGCGCTCTTGCCTTTGATAAATCCTACCACCTGCGAAACCGCGTACTTCGGTGGGATGGCGATCATCATGTGCACATGATCGACCATCAAATGCCCTTCCTCGATCCGGCTTTCCTTCTGCGCCGCAAGCTTCTTGAAAACTTCTCCAAGGTGCTGGCGCAATTGGCCGTAAAGCGTCTTCCTGCGGCATTTGGGAATGAACACGACATGGTATTTGCAGTCCCATTTCGTGTGACTTAAGCTCTCGAACTCGTCCATCGCGAAAATTCCTTCCGTGTGCTTGGCTGCTCACGTTGGAAATTTCGTGGTGGGCTCCTGGAAACGTCAAACTTCTACTGCCACCCCGGCAAAGCCGGGGGATCTCCCCAATTGTTTAGGGCATGCCTGAACCATATTCAAAAAGGCGGCGCCATTCGGGAGCGCAGGCACACCGCTTCAGTCTGAATGACTGCTCGTCAATCACACCGTGGGCCGACGCACAAACCCTGGTTCACTCGGCACTTGCGCCAAATCTTCGGAGACTTCCCTGACATAGGCCCCCGGCGGGCCACATCGGCAGGCACGAAGCAACTCCTCAACAACGGCAGCTTCCCCGGCAATCAATGCCTCAACACGTCCATCACACCTATTCCGAACCCAGCCCACAAGGCCGAGCTCGCGGGCACGACCAACCAGCCAGTCGCGGAACCCAAGCCCTTGGACCCGACCCGCAAGAAATACGTGTTTGGCGATCATGACTGCACAAACGTAGCGAATCGGGCAGCACTTACAATGTCTTTTGCAATTTGGTCGAGCCGCGCCATCGCGTCGGCGTCTTCTCCCCAAAACTCTGCCTGAATTTGTGACTCTAGGGTCGCAAGCTCGTACGCGGCATCAGGATCAAGATACCCCCTCTGTAACGCGAGACCAAGCACAACGCTGCCCAGCGCTGGGGCCAACACACCGAAGGCCGTCAAAGTCCAGACATCAAAATTCTCGACCAGCCCACGAACTGCGTCGATCGACGCCTCAGGTTGCTCAATGGCCCCCAATACATTGGTAGTCACCAATTGAATCCCAAGGTCTCGTGCAGCCCAATCCAGCCATGGCTGCCAGTACATCACTTGAGCATCGCGTAATTTTTTTGGCCTATCAACCCTGTAGCAGAGCAGATCCGCACGAGCATAACTGACGAGTTTCGTCACCACAGAACCCGGGTCTGCCGCGACCATTTCCAGAGCCGCTCCCGCTAGTCGAGTCAAAGGCAAACTATTCAGATGGATGACAGCACCCAACGAAGATCCAGCGCTTCGCCACTCGTCGGCAATCGCTTCTGCAAGAGCTCGCTGCGGCACAACAATGGCTTTGCCGCTCGGCAGGCACACTGGTTTGGTGTCGAGCTTGATCGCATAACCGTCAGGACGCCGACTTATGGTCACATCAGTCCAAAACCGGATCATGTGAGGTCTGACCTTGCTACTCGGCTACTTGAGTAACGACCGAAGTAGATTCTGGGGGGCGCTCTGCGTGGGTGCAGGGGTTGTGGTCCCCGCAGGTGCTGCCGGGGCAATCACTGCCGTCGGCATCGGACCTGGATGACCCAGACGCGCAAGCGAAAGCTGATTAACGCAGCTGTTGCCGGGAGCAGCGACCGATTTTGATTTGGATGCCAGACCAAGAGCTTGGGCAAATTGCGTTAGTACTGAGTTTCCCGTTGGAGCAGCAACCCGAGATGCAAGTGGGGCAAGCGATGCAGCATAGGCCCCTGGCGGCGCATGCCCGTATTGCGGCTTACGAAATGTGCCCGTTATTGCGACCGGGACCGGTATAGACTGACCTGCCACCAAGAGATGCGGTTGCAAAACGAGATCAAGCGCTTCAGACCCAAATGCAACAGTGCCGGTTCCCTGCATCAGCAAACGGCTGGAGTCCAACGTAAAGGCACTGAGCGTACCAAGACCGCTTTTCGAGTCCAGCCGCGCCGCAAAACAGCGTACCGCGACCGGGCCGGGAACCAGCGTTGCCACGCCGGGTAGCCTGGCGCTTGCAAGCACCTTGCCGAACAAACTGTTCAGTACCGCATCGCCAACAGTTCCATTGACCATCGAGAGGCCCATTGCTCCATTCAATCGAGACGCGATGGCATGAGCTGAATTGCCAGATCCTGAAAGAGTCGCATAAAACGCAACGCGCCCATTAGCCGATTTCGGCGAAATACCAAGCAACATCAGGAGCTTGTTAACGTCAAACGATGGGACAGCAACATTAGCGGAGACGGCTGGTGGTGTAACGGCCGCGTCCACCGTCACCGACGTTGTGACGGCACCACCAGGCAGCTTCGCACTGAAAGGCCGGATCGTCAGCTTTCCGTTAGACAGGACAGCATGGGCGACAATTGTGCGATAGTTTGTGCCTCGATACCGCAAATCCCCGACAGAAAGATCGACATCGGCATCACCGCGCCGCAGCAAAGAGAAGGGGATCGGCGTGGTCGGGATTACACCCTGAGAAAGCGCATTTGCCGCTGGGGCCCGGGTCTGCTGGGGCCGCGGCTCAACATTGGAATTTACGACAGGCACCGCGGAGTTCGCTGTCGACCCCAAGAACGCCGAGAGATCAAGCCTAGGCATATTTACAATTGCCTTCAGACGGGGAGTAGAACCGAAGGTTAGGTCAGCAGAACCATCAAGCTGCATCTGATTCGCACTGATTGCGAGGCTATTGACACCAATGGCATGCCGCAACCCCTGGCCGCGGTCGGTCAATAGCGCCGACACGGCAAGATTAGTTAGATTTGGCAGCTTCATGCCAACCAACTGTTCCAAATGTCTCAGATCAGGGATTTGCGCCGCTACCTTGATCGCAACCCCTGCTAGATCCATTGGTGTCGCCATCCCACCGGTGGCACTTAACGTCGCATTGCCAAGGTCCGCGCGCAAATCGGCATTGACCATCGTACTCTGTTGCTGGCCAGCAACCAGCGACGAAGAAGGAGGAATACCCATCAATCCCTCCAATACAGTTTGCGGAGGGTCGACCGTGAACCGAAACGTTAGGGGCTGTGTGTGGTACTGCCCGGCAAGTGACAGGTTTAACGGTTTGTCAAGGGAGGTCATGCCCACGTCAAGCCTACTTAACGACAACCCTGCCCGCCAACTGCCGAGATCGGAATTGCTCGCAGTCACGCGAAGATCAGTAACAGCGGGTATGTCCCCAAGGCGGGCCAGAGTAAGGCGCAAGTGAAGCTGAACGTCGTGGATTGGAGGCAGCGACATGCCCGGCAGGTAAGCGTCAAGCGCTGAGAGGTCTCTGACATCTCCATCAACGGCGAAATCAACGCCCGAAAGGGCGCGAGGCTGCTGGATGTTGCCCGATACGTGCACCATAGCCGACCCAGCCAGCACCTTGATATTGATTGGCCAGGCTCCCTGGCTGAGCACGCCGGTAAGACGTGCAATCGGCCCCACCGTTCCGCTCGCGCTGATCGGCGCATGATTGACTGTAGCGGATATGGAAAAATGCAAAGGCGAGGTTGCGGAGTTGGCCCGGGCATCCAATTGCCCTATCATTACCGTAATGGGTTTCAGTGCTTTGATATAAGTAATCGTAGCATTATGAACCGTTACGGATTGAAGGGCGACCTTAAGCGCATTTTTTTTGCTAGGCAGCGCCGACGTCGGGCGGGTCGCCTCAGAGCCGACAGACACAAAAAGCCAGTTGCCCTGACCAGCGGCATTACGCTCAAATCGGATTTGTGGATCATCAAGCACAAGCCGAGTGATGTCGACCTCGCCTGTTAGTAGGGGCAGCAATGCCACACGGGCTTCGATACGCTTTAGGGACATTAGGTCCGGATCAGGAAACCCCGGGGGGTTCAAAACCGTTACTCCCTCGGCCGAAACCGTCGGTGTAAACAGGCCGCTCAATCGCAAGGAGCCGGCTATCGTCAGTTGCCGATGAGTGGCTCGTTCGAACGCAGCTATTACTTGCGGCTTGTACCGGTTCGGGTTGAAGGTTACGACCATTACAGAAATGATCGCAACCGGTATGATAACGATAAGCGCGACAACGAACACGATGATACCACGCCAGCGCATCCTCAACCTCCTTCAACGACCGAATATTCCGCAGTGTCATGGCTCCGGCGGGATTTCGGCCGAACTCTTACGATCGTAACTTTCAGAACCCGAACATGTGATCCAACGAGAACGCGCCCCCCTTGGCGCGCTTGCCATGATAACC